>JAAZUZ010000062.1 GCA_018623875.1 Synechococcus sp. HW_metabat.21 | reverse complement strand
GACGGCGACGAGCGTTTTTTCAAGGTCCTTGAACTCGCTCGCGATTACGGCGCGGGAGTCGTGGTCGGGACCATTGATGAGGAGGGCATGGCCCGGACGGCGGAGCGCAAATTTGCGATCGCTCAGCGGGCTTACCGCGACGCCCTGGAATTCGGCATCCCGGCCCACGAGATCTTCTACGACCCCCTGGCACTCCCCATCTCGACGGGCATTGAAGAAGACCGGGAGAACGGACTAGCGACGCTGAATGCGATTCGCATGATCCGCGAGAACCTGCCGGGTGTTCACGTGGTGCTGGGTGTCAGCAACGTGAGCTTTGGCCTCTCCCCGGCCGCGCGGATTGTCCTCAATTCCGTCTTTCTTCATGACTGCTGCGAGGCAGGCATGGATGCGGCAATCGTCAGCCCCGCCAAGATCCTGCCGCTGATCAAGATCAGCGAAGAGCACCAGCAGGTTTGCCGCGACCTGATTCACGACCGACGTCGTTTTGAGAATGGGGTCTGCATTTATGACCCCCTCACCGAACTCACGACGCTGTTCGAAGGCGTGTCGACGAAGGAGGCGCGTGCTTCCGGACCGTCCTTGGCCGATCTCCCGATCGAGGAACGCCTGAAGCAACACATCATCGACGGTGAGCGCATTGGCTTGGAAGATGCGCTCAAGATTGCACTTGAGAGCTACAAGCCGCTCCAGATCATTAACACCTTCCTGCTGGATGGCATGAAGGTGGTTGGTGAGCTCTTTGGCTCGGGACAGATGCAGCTGCCCTTTGTCCTGCAAAGTGCCGAGACGATGAAGTCCGCCGTGGCCTTCCTCGAGCCCTTGATGGACAAGGTTGAGGGTGAGAGCTCAGCCAAGGCCAAGTTCCTGATTGCCACGGTCAAAGGTGACGTGCATGACATTGGCAAGAACTTGGTTGACATCATCCTCACCAACAACGGCTATGAGGTAATCAACCTGGGGATCAAACAGCCCGTTGAAGCCATCATCGAGGCGCAGCAAGAACACCAGGCCGATTGCATCGCCATGAGCGGGCTGTTGGTGAAATCAACAGCCTTCATGAAGGACAACCTCGCAGCCTTCAATGAGGCCGGGATCAACGTGCCAGTGATCCTTGGCGGCGCTGCTCTCACCCCCCGCTTCGTCAACAAGGACTGCCGTGATGTGTACGACGGTCAGGTGATTTACGGGCGCGACGCCTTCGCCGACCTGCGCTTCATGGATGCGCTTGTCACGGCCAAAAACGATGAGCAGTGGGATAACTCCAAGGGGTTCCTCGGTCCGATTCCCGAAGGCCTCGGTCTCGAGGCGGTCAACACAGACGAGCGACCTGACCCTGAGCAGGCCTCAACTCCCGCTTCCGCGGAGACACCCGTGGTTGCCGTCTCAACGGACCGCTCCGACAGCGTGCCTGAAGAGCCGGCCCTCAAGCCCCCCTTCTGGGGCAGTCAGGTCCTGCTCGAGGACGCCATCGACATCGAGGACGTCTTCGGCTTCCTCGATCGCAATGCCCTGTTCGCCGGCCAGTGGCAACTTCGCAAGGCCCAAGGGCAGTCCCGCGAGGATTACGAGGCGATGCTCGCTGAGAAGGCGGAGCCCGTCCTCGCCCACTGGAAGCAACGCTGCATCGAGGAAGGCCTGCTCAGTCCACGGGTGGCCTACGGCTACTACCCCTGCGGGCGCGAGGGCAATTCGCTGGTCGTCTTCGACCCGGAACAACCGCAGAACGAACTGGGCCGCTTTGACCTGCCGCGACAACGCTCGGGCAACCGCTATTGCATCGCCGACTTCTACCGCGATGCCGCCAGCGGGGCCTCAGATGTTCTGCCGATGCAGGCCGTCACCATGGGTGAGCGGGCAACAGCCTTTGCCCAAGAACTGTTTAAAGGCGACCAGTACAGCGATTACCTCTACTTCCACGGCCTAGGGGTTCAAATGGCCGAGGCCCTTGCGGAATGGGTCCACGCCCGCATCCGCAGTGAATTGGGCTACCCCGATCCGGCGGACATGCCCCTACGGGATGTCCTGGCCCAGCGCTACCGGGGGAGTCGCTACTCCTTTGGCTATCCGGCCTGCCCCAATGTCCCCGATTCACGGCAGCAACTGCGCTGGCTTGGCAGTGAGCGGATCGGTCTGAGCATGGACGAGAGCGATCAGTTGGAGCCGGAACAGAGCACCACAGCTCTTGTGGCCCTGCATAGCCAGGCCCGTTATTTCTCCGCTTAGGGTCAGGGACTTCACACCCTTGACCCATGGCCATTGCTGGACCTGGCGGCGTTGATGCTGCGATCGCCTCAGGCATCGACCTCGATGGCAGCCCCATCCCCCAGGAGATGCTCAGCCTCTACACCGAGGTGATGGACCTTGAGAGCCAGCGAGCCCGCAGCGGGGTCAAAAAGTCGATGCGAAACCGCGTCGTCAAGACGGGATCCAAGCATTTCGACCAGGAGACCCTCGATGCTCGCCTCAAGGCGGCCGGTTGGGAGGGTCTGAAGGCCAAAGAAGTGGCGTTCTTCTACGGCAGCTGAATCAGCTGCAGAGGTTTTCCATGGTGTCGATCACCTCTTGCTGGAACGATTCCAGATCAGAGGAGTCAGACAGATCGACACCTTCACCGGCCGCATTCTGAGCCAATTCCTGGAAGTGGAATGCGCCTTCTCCGTTGGCCAAGAATTCAATGGCAGAGCTCTCGCCGCTCTCCTTGAAGGCATCGCAGAGGGCCAGGAAGGCTCCGTCTTCGGTGAAGTCCCAGCTCATGTAGGGGGGTTGGCTGAAAGACCTTTAACGCCTCCCCCCCCAATCCCGTCAACCTCCCAGGCGGTTTTGTCCCACTCCTTCGTCAGAATTGCGCTGCCGATTCAGCTGCGAACAGGCCGAACCCACCGATGAACACCGCCGAGACCATGTCCCTCAATGTTCTTGGAGAGCCCCTGCAGGAGTGTGGATGTGACCCGATGACCGGCTGGTTCCGCGATGGCCACTGCCGCACCAATGCCGCGGACCTCGGTCGCCACAGCGTCTGTTGCGTCGTCAATGAACAATTTCTGAGCTACTCCAAGGCCCAGGGCAACGATCTGACCACTCCAATGCCCGCCTATGACTTTCCTGGCCTGAAGCCGGGGGATCACTGGTGTGTCTGCGCAGCGCGCTGGCTGGAGGCCTACCAGGACGGGATGGCCCCTCCGGTGCGCCTTGAAGCCTGCGAAGACTCAACCCTGGCTGTCATTCCCCTGGAGCTGCTCCAGGCCCACGCCGCCGCCCGCTGATGGGGCTCACTGTCGGTGTCCTGGGTCTTGGGGCTTGGGGGCAAACCTTGGCGGATCTCGTCCAGCGTCAGGGCCATCAGGTGCGCAGCTGGAGTCGCCGCAACGACGGATCACCCTTGGAGCTCATTCAGGGGGTCGATCTGGTTCTGGTGGCCATGGCGCTCCAGGGCGTGAAGCAAATGGCTTCGGAACTCGGCCCCTGCTGGCCCAAGGAAGTCCCACTGGTGAGCTGCAGCAAGGGCCTAGATGTGGAGACCCAGAGCACTGCCAGTCAGCTCTGGCTGATGGCCCAGCCGGAGCTTCAGGTCGTCGTACTGAGCGGTCCGAACCTCGCCGGTGAATTGGCGAGGGGATGTCCGGCAGCCAGCGTCTTGGCGGGCCGGGATCCAAAGCTTGTCCAGGAGCTGCAGCAGAGACTGAGCTCGCAGCAATTGCGCCTGTACGCCAGCGCCGACCCCCTTGGTGTGGAGCTGGCTGGAGCCTTGAAAAACGTGATGGCCATTGCCGGAGGCATCTGCGATGGGCTCCAACTCGGGGCCAATGCGAAAGCCTCGCTCCTCTGCCGAGGCATGGCCGAGATGGCGCTCGTCCTCAAGTGTCTTGGTGGGGAGCCGGCGAGCCTGTACGGCCTAGCGGGGCTCGGGGATCTCTTGGCCACGGCCAATAGCCCCCTGAGCCGGAATTACCGCTTTGGTCTGGCCCTGGCCGAAGGAAAGGGGCGCGATGAAGCCCTTGTTCAGGTCGGTGCCACGGTGGAGGGCCAAACAACAGCTGAGTCTGTGGTGGCCGTCGGAGAGCGTTACGGCTTGTCCCTACCGATCTGCCAACAGGTGGTGGACTTGGCAAAATGACGCTGTGGTCCTGCGGAGGCTGTCCATGCCTTAATGCAACGGAATCTTCGTGGCGAGCAGGGATAGGGCTGGATGGGCGAGCTGACTCCAGGGGATCAGGCGCAGCGGGCCTTCCTGATCGAAGCGTTTGCGGCCGGCCCCCTGCAGGGCAATGGGGCCGCGGTGGTGAAACTCACCCAGGCAGCCCGTTCGGAGTGGATGCAGGCCCTTGCTGGCAGCCTGCAGCAGTCCGAAACGGCCTTCCTCTGGAGGAACCCTGCGGGTCAGTGGTGCCTGCGCTGGTTTACGCCCACCTGTGAAGTGCCGCTCTGCGGCCACGCCACCTTGGCGTCCACCTTGGCCTTGCAGCGTTGGGGACAGTTGCGTGCCGGGGAGGAGCTGGTTCTGGCCAGTCGCAGTGGGGGCCTTCAAGTCTGCGTCGACCCCGCGGCCGAGGGAGCGGCGTCACTGGTTCTCCCCAGTGAGCCCCTCCTGGCAGAGACCTGCCCGAGCTATCTGGCTGGGGTGCTCAATGGCGAGCCCCAGGGCTACTGGACGTCGACGTTGGGCTATCGCGTGGTTCTCATTGAGAAGAATCAAGTCCTAGAGACCCTGGCGGGGGTGAGTGAACGTCTCCAAGGCCCGGACCGTCAGGGTCTGGTTGTCATGCAAGCCCTGGGCGATGACCAGCCGCAGCAGCTCTTTGGCCAGCCCTGCGACTACCAATTGCGTTTCTTTGCGCCCGGCCTCGGCATCGAAGAAGACCCTGTGACGGGCTCAGCCCATGCCCTGGTGGCGCCCTGGTGGGCGCAGCAGCTGGCCAAGTCGACATTGCACGCCTGGCAGCCGTCGGGCCGCAGTGGCGGCATGCGCTGTGAGGTCCTTGATGGCTATCGGGTGCAATTGAGCGGGACGGGCCATGCCCTTTGGGAGGGGCAGATTGAGGCAGGTGAACCTGGCCATGATCCAGACGCGTGGGAGGTCTGCAGGGTGATCGCTGAGTGACGCTTCAATCAGAGCTGCGCGGAGGTGAGGAGATGGCCGGTCTAGGGCGCTACGGCACGGCAGCGCTGCAGTGCAGCGCCATCGCCGAGGCCAATGGCGCCCTGGTCCCCCTGCAGACGGCACTGGAGCCGATCGAGGGCTGCGCGCCCTTCGTTCTGCGTCGGTTGGTCTCCGCCACCCCCAAGCATCTGCGGCGCGAAGGGCCAAAGCCCAATCCTTTCTTGCCCTGGGATCAGCGCCTCGAGGTGGAGCGCCTTGGGAGCAGCCATCTGCTGTTGCTCAATAAGTTTCCGGTTCAGCGCGGTCACCTGCTGTTGATCACGCAGCAATGGCGTCCCCAGTCCGGTTGGCTTGAGACCAGCGATTGGCAGCAACTGGCGCTGGTCGATGCCGAAACGCCAGGTCTCTGGTTTTTCAATAGCTGTGCCGAGGCCGGAGCCAGCCAACCGCACCGTCATCTGCAGCTGCTGCCACGACAGCCCAACGAAACGAGCTGTCCACTGGATGCCGCGATCGCAGCGCAGCTCGCTGGTCATGAGGAACCCTGGCCCTGGCGCTATCAGCTCAGCCGGCGCACACAGCGGGACGGCTCTAGGGCCGCGGAGGAGCTAAAGGAGCTCTACCAGCAGCACGCCGCCAGGCTGGACCTTGGGGATGCCAACACTGGGGAGCGGCCTCTGGCCCCCTACAACCTCCTGATCAGTCCGGACTGGTTCATGACCGTGGCTCGCATCAAGGAACACGCCGCCGGATTCAGCGTGAACGCCCTGGGATTTGCGGGGTACCTGCTGCTGACGGAGGGCTCCGATGCCAGCTGGCTTCGCTCCAATGGCCCCTTGGCCTTACTGCGATCGGTGGCCATGGCTCCGTGAATTCACAGATGACGGAGCCGCAGAAGACGCAGTTCGCTGGAGCAAGTCCGATCGCTTGTCATGCAGAGAGATGGATCCAGCAGCGAGCTTGAAGCTGAATTGGAGCGCCATCGCGGCCTCGTTCAAGCAACGGCTTTCCACTACGCCAAACGCTGCCGCGAGCCACTCGATGACTTAACCCAGGAGGGGTGGATCGGTTTCTTGCGGGCCTACCAGCGGAGCACTCGCCAGCGCGACAGACCTCTGGGGGCCTACGCCAAACCCTTCATCCGCGGTGCGATTCTTCGCTACCTCAGGGACAAGGGCCAGCTGGTGCGCTTACCCCGCTCAACGCAGGAGCGACTTCAGACGCTCAAACGTCTCAGGCGCGACGCTGAAGTCAGCACCCCGGATGGTCTGACGTTTGAGGCACTCCGACGGCTAACGGGATGGAGCTCGGTCAGCCTGATGGCACTGGAGAGGGCGGAGCTGCTGATCCGGCTGCTACCGCTTGAGGGCGAAGACTGTTGCGAAGGAACAAGCCTTGACAGCGAGGGGGCACGACTGGATGGGTTGATGGCATCCCACTGGTTGGCATCCATCCCCAAACGGCACCGTCATGTCGTCGAGCTGGTGGTTTTAGAGGGGATGAGCCTGCGCGGCGCAGCCCACGCACTGGGCATCAGTGCGGCCACGGTCCGGCGCAGACTTCAACTGGGCCTCTCCGAACTCAGGATTCAGCTGAATCCTGCATCTGACGCTCGAGGGTGCTCAAGGCGGCGTTGATCGCTGCCAGCTGCCGCTCGAGGCCGTCGCGCCAGAAGGTCAGCATCTGGTGCTTACGCTCCTGGTGCCGACGCCGCATCTGGGCAGGAGAACCGGAATCAGCGCAGGCAAAGAAAGGCGAAATCATGGAAAATGGACCTGTGATGCCGTTCTAGCCAGCAGCTGCGGTTTGCCGCGAATCGGGCTCAGGCCAGTCCCGCACTGTGTTGATTTCGATCAGCCGGAGATAAAAGAATTCCGGACAGCGACGCACCCTTCGCTAATCATTCGCACGTTGAGAGCAGTTGGTCCCACAGGTCTGATGAGACCCCTAGCGATTGCTCTCCTCGGCGGCGTCTTGGTTGCTCCGTGCCCGGCACTGGCGGAGGTGGCCTTGATGGCCGGCCAGCAAGCCAAGCCGCTGCAGGGCCGCTTCAATACGGTTCCAGTCCTGCACTCGAACCAGCCCGAAGAGGTCCACGGTCCTGGAATTTTGGTCACGACGACTCCAGGCCAGAGCATCGCGGCGGAGACCGGAGCTCCCCTTGCGAATGCCACTTACACCTTCAACGGAGAGTTCGGCATTCATGTTCATCACAAGTACTACCCCCACGACAAACGTCGGATGGGCAGTGGTGGCGGCCGCCGCGGCGAACTCACCCTGGCCACCCTGCTCATCAACCCATCAAGCCAACCGGTTCACATCCGCTTCGAGAAGGGAGCCATTCGCAACAGCTTTGAGGCCCCCTATCAGGCCAACAACCTGATGGGGGTCAAACCCCTGGGCCACAGGCCATGGAATACGGGTCCAGGAGACGCAACCGCAGTGCAGATGCTGCGCGGCAAGCTCGATCGAAAACTGGCCGACGCAATCACGATTCCGGCCCACGGCAGGGTGGTGCTGTTCAGCACCCAACTCCCGGCAAAAGGCATCGCGAACGGGTTACTGAAAGGCCGCAGTGATGGCCCCTTCCAAATGGCAGTGGTCGCAGCGGAGGATCCGCAGACCGATGCGGATCTCATGGCCGTGCTCGATCAAGGACGTTTGGCTCCAGGTCGGGTTTACCTCAGCCGGATCCGACAGATTGAAGATGGAACCGTGTTCTCGAGGGTGGCAGGTGTCGCCATTGGCGATGAGTACACAGCCAGCCTGTCCCACGATCTGCAACAGGGTCCCCTGCACGTCCCCCTGACAAGTACCAACCGCCACCATTTCGGCACCGGGGAAGTGCAAATCAATCCTCTGGCGACCCGGATGGTTGACTCCTCCCTCAACAACGTGGGGACCTATGGAGTCCGCTTCGACGTCTCCATGAACCTGACCGGCTCAGGCCCCCACCAATTGGTCTTGAGCCATCCGACCGTGAACGGTCGTGGACGGTTCACAGCCTTCCGCGGTTCGATCCGTATTGAGACGTCCGATGGCTACCAGGAGGTCCACGTCGGCATGAAATCGGGACAGAGCCTGCCCATCGCCGATCTCTACCTCATGCCAGGGCAGGTCAATCCCGTCAAAGTCAGCCTGGTCTATCCCGCAGATGCCACTCCGGGCCATTTACTGAGCGTCGTTCCCGATCAGCAGCTGGCGCGGCTCAAGCAGCAAGAAGCCTTGGTGGAGGCGACCGAGGTTGCCAAAACAGGTACCCCAGACGTTGCGCCGCCCCCCTTCAAGGCCGCAACCACAAGGCCGATCGCACCAGTGGTGGTACCACCACCGCAATGGGTCCAACCGCCACCGGAGCTGCCCAACCTGGATGGGGTCTCAGCCGCTGTCATCAATCCAACTCGGATGAGCGAGAGCCTCATGCTCAGGTACCAGCAAGCGGTGGAGGCCCAACAAAAGGTGATGAACACCCTCTTGGGTCGATAACCTCAAGGACAGTTCCCAAGCCTGCGTGAGCCAGCGAGAGACCGACAAACGCCGGATCTCGCTGGAACTCAGCGGGGAATTACTGACTTGGATCGACAGCCTCAAGGGGCAACTGGGGCTGCGAAGCCGGGGCGATCTTGTTGAACGCCTGCTTCAGGAGGTCAGGGGTGACCAAAGCGCCGAAGTCGAGAGCGAGAGCACAGACGTGCAGCTTCAGCTTCAGGACGCTCCAGCGGCCGGCGAGCAGGAGCCGGAACCACGGGAACCTGAACCCGAATCACCTCAGCCTCTGCTGGACGAAGACGTTTCGATCGTTCTCGTTCGGTCCGGACTAGCCGCACAGCGAGACCAGCAGCGGGACTCACCCAAGAGAGCTGAGACTGTTGATGAGGGGCGCGCCGCGAGCTCCACAGCAAGCGGCATTCAGCTTCCCGGCTTCGTGCGC
The DNA here is from genome assembly GCA_018623875.1 of Synechococcus sp. HW_metabat.21. Lineage (GTDB taxonomy): Bacteria > Cyanobacteriota > Cyanobacteriia > PCC-6307 > Cyanobiaceae > Vulcanococcus. Next base: position 83 of record JAAZUZ010000062.1, on the reverse strand, counting down.
AAACAGGCCAAGCGGGTCAAGCAGACCTTGGAAGCACCAGCGCGCTCAACGCAACCGGACGCGACCTTGGCGCTGATTCGGGG
>JAAZUZ010000061.1 GCA_018623875.1 Synechococcus sp. HW_metabat.21 | reverse complement strand
TCTGGCTCGGGCCTCAGGACCGGGCCCACAACGGCGCCTTGAACCTCTTCTGGGCCTGGTGGTGGCCCTTGATCCTGCTCGGATTTCCCCTGGTTGGCCGTCTCTGGTGCTCCTTCTGCCCATTCATGGTGTGGGGCGAGATCAGCCAACGACTCGCGCGAGCCCTCGGTTGGCAACCCGACCGCTGGCCCCGCTCGGAGAGTGACCAGTGGGCCTCTCCCCTGCTGGCGGCTGGCTTTGCTCTGATCCTGCTCTGGGAGGAAGTCTGGAACCTGCAGGACACCGCCTGGTTGAGCAGCTGTTTGCTGTTGTTGATTACAGCTGGGGCGGTGATCGGCTCGCTGCGCTTCGAGAAGCGGTTTTGGTGCCGCTACCTCTGCCCCGTGGGCGGGATGAACGGTCTCTTCGCGAAGTTGTCCGTGCTCGAGCTTCGCGCCCAGGTCGGCACCTGCAGCGGCAGTTGCAGCAGTTATGCCTGCTTCAAAGGCGGACCGGCCGATGGCGAAGGACTGGCGACGGAGGGTTGTCCGCTTGGCACCCATCCGGCCCACCTCAATGACAACAGGAACTGTGTTCTGTGTCTGACCTGCGCCCAGGCGTGCCCCCATCGTTCGGTGCAGCTCGCCTTGCGGCCCCCTGCCGCCGACATCCAGCGGGAGATGGACGTGCCCCCTGGAGAGCCCAGCCTCCTGCTGGTCCTGGCCGGCGACATCTGTTTGCACCATGCCCCTCGCCTGCTGGGTTGGATTCCTGGTGCTCCGCTGAGCCTGGTGGAGGGGCCGCTCCTGCCCCGCCTGCTCCTGGCTCTGCTGGCCCTCTCCATCCCGGCGCTGCTCTATGGGCTGGCCTGGTTGGTCTTCAGCCGTCAACGTCTGCGCCGCACGCTCTATGGACTCCTGCCCCTGATTTGGGCGCTGTTGTTGGCCCGGCATCTGCCTTTGGGCATGGGCGAAGCGGGGCAGCTGCTCCCCGTCAGCCTCTCGCCACTCCATGGGTCCTGGATCCAGTCGATGCCCTCTTGGCAGGCGGATGCCCACGTGATCGCCTTTTGCCAGAGCCTGGCTGTCTTGCTCGGCTTGGGCTCCAGCGTGGTGCTGCTCAGACGCCAGTTGGCGACCCATCGGACCGCCTGGTTGGGGGCCTCAGGTTTGGCCGTTGCCTTGGCTTTCGCGGGCCGTTGGTTGGTGGCGGTCTGAGCCCCGCCAGCACCCACTGGGGATCGCCTGGACAAACCGCACTTGCCTGCGGGTTCCGAGATAGACCCAGGCCTGCCGACCATCGGCAAGACCGTGCAAGCTGCGTTGGTAGAGCCGGGGTGCCCCTTCGAAGCGATCCAGCGCTTCCAGCTGCTGCGCATTCACCCGATAGAGCTCCCCACTGAGGGGTGCCTGGGCCCTTGCGTTGGGGATGGCCATCGGGAAGGGGCCGAGGTCGTAGAGCTCGAGGCCCTGGAGCTCCGCGGTTCCCTCAAACGTTGCGCCGGCGAGCTGATGGTGAAAGCGCTCCCCGCGCTTCAAGCTTCCGTAGACAAACACCAGGCCGACATAATCAGAACCTCCGCCGGCCCCACCCATGACGATTGCGTTGTTGATTGCTCTGGCCGGTTCCTTGGGGGCAATGGCGTGGATTGTTCGCCGCCTGGAGAAGAAGTCCTGATCGTTTGGCGGCGCTAGATCGCCCAGAACTCTGGATCGCAGTCCCTGCGCCTGGGGACCAGGTCAATCTCGTGATCAGGGAAGAGATCCCGGCCAAGATGCCAGGCCTGCTCTTGGCTTTCCGCCTGGATAGGAATCGTCAGGGTTCGCTGGGGCAGGTTGACGCTCAGCTCGTAGAAGAACATCTGCGGCCACCAGCTCTATCCGGTTGGTAGCGAGAGATCGACGTTTTGGTGTGAATCCCCCCCGGAATCAACCGAAAGCGTTGTGGAAGACCGCCTGGACGTTGGCGTGGCCGTGGATGAGCAGGGCCGCCGAGAGCGGCACCACGGCGAGCACGAGCGCCAGGAACAAAATCGAAAGGGGGCGGTGGTTGTTCATGGGCCGCATTGTGCCCTCTGTTTTGGTGAGCTGACGCATGCCGAAATCAGCATGGTTCTGGCGGCTTTTCCGCTTAGGAGGGCAGCCCTTGGACGGAACGGCGCCGATGGATGGGCTGGCTGGCGAGCGGCTGGGACGAATTAACCCCGAGGTCTTGGCCGATCTGTTGAAGCTGACCCCCGAACAGCGCCGGCAGATGGTTCAACAGTTGGCAGCCAACGACACGAGCGGTGGAACCGTCCCCGTGGAAGTGGCGATGCGTGCAGCCCAGATTGCGAAGGCCTCCGGAGAGTCCCTAGGTCCCGCCTGACCTCCAGTCCTTCAGCCATCGCGCGAGGGCTTTCTCGCTGCTCTGGAGTTCCTCGATCGAGCCGTAGAGCCAGTCCTGCCAGCCCTCCTGCGGTAAGCCGCTGAAGACCATCAGGTTGAGCGGATAGTCCTCGGAATCGCTGCAGCGGCGGAAGTCATCGCGGTAGAGGAAGACGGGCTTTCCGAGGGCAATGGCGGCTCCCAGTTCCAGCATGACCCCCTCGTCGGGAGGCGTGCCGTTGACGATGGCGAGGAGGGCATCGGCGTCCCGGACGTCTTGCAGATCCGCCTGGGCCACGCGCCAAGCCCAGCCTGGCTCAGCGAGGTCCACCTGGCCGTTGCGCGAGAAGGGCTCCCAGACGTCCAAGCCGAGCTGCTCCAGGGCACCGACAAAGTCAGGCAGCAGGCGCGTCCGCCAATGGGGGGAGAAGCCGTAGGGAGAGGCCAGGTAGAGACGAGGTTTAACCATGGGAGCGGGAAGCGCGGTACTGCTCTTCATCGGCGAGGGCGGCTTCGGCGTTCTCCCAGGGAAAGAGGATCCACTCGGGGTCGGCTTGGACTTCGAGGGCCTGCCACCAGAGCGGCGGCACCTTGCTGATCCAGACGAGAGTTGTGATGTCGGAGCGCTCGCGATAGGGCGCAACGGTGCGCCCGGTCTCGTAGATGTCATCCACGACGAGACATCCGGCCTGCGGCTTCTCCAGCAGGGGGATGCCGAGGCGATGGCTCAGGCAGACCGCGAGGACGAGACCACCGCGGGGAACGCCGTAGACCCCGGACAAGGAGGACGATGCAAGGCGCGCGACGGCGCTGTCTAGGGCCCGGTCAAAGTCAGCCCAGCTGAGGGTGCGCATGCGCCTGGTTCCGGTCTCCAGAGCATGAGCCATAGCCCACTGAGATGGGCTGCGGCGCGGCCAATCGAGAGAACGGCCAGGCCGATGCAGAGGGGGCAGTGCAGGGGGCTCATCCGCTCAGCATGGAGGCTTTGCGACCGTCCGTTCTGATTCCGGCTGAATCTTCATGGGAGCGGCTACAAGAGAAGGGCAATGGATTGGGCCCGATGCGCCTGCTACTGGTGTTGGCGCTGCTGTTGGCCGGCTGCCAGAGCAGCGAGGACAGTCAGGAGGTGGTCGTGAAAACCAGCTCCGGGCAACGCCTCCTGGTGGAGGAGGGCTCGGTGCGACTGGAGGACCGTCGCATTGCCCAGCGGGTGAATCTCGACTCCCTCAAGGCCGAGATCGCCTGGGCCAAGAAGAACGTGGATTTCAACGAGCGCGACGGCATTCCGGTTGACTTCTGGCAGAAGGATCTCGAGGGGGACCAAGCCCGTCTGGCCGCCGCCGAGGCCTTACTGGAGAGTGAGCGCGTGCACGGCGTTCTTTATCGCGTGGCCCGCTTCGCGCCGCTCGTCGAAGGCCCGAAGGGAGAACGCCAACAACTTCCTCCAGTCACGGCCTACTGCGTCCGGAAGGACCTGCCCGGCGTCGCTCAGAATCTGGCGCGTTTCCAGATCAGCCAAGGGGCGTTGAATTCCTCCGACCCCAGGGAGGTGCTGGTGGCCAAATTGTGTCGCCGCTACGCCAACTTCCCAGCCCTCGGCTCCATGACGTCGCCATAAAAAAGCCCCCGTCGGGGGGCTGTGGTCTTGTCTCTGCGTGTAGGCATCCAAGCGTGAACGGTGTGAGTTGAATAGCCGCCATGGCAGCCCAGGAGAAACGCGAGCAAAAGCGTCTGGGCCAGCCCGGTTCTGGATGGCTGCGCTCGGCCTGCGGCACCAAGGTGGTGCGCATCACCACGATTGATCCGACGGCCCACGCCCAGTGGTGCGAAGTGGTCAATGCCGATCTGGCGAGTGACGGAGCGATCCAGGCCTTCCACAACAGCCGAATGCTCCGCTACAACGCGGTTCGCCTCTGGCAGAACCTCATTCGGCAGGGCTGGAGTCAGGTGCCCCCCCAGTGGTGATCAAGCTGGAGCGAAGCGCGCTTTGAGGCCCTGCCACCAGCGCACCAGCACGGACCACCAGTGCTTGACCCCGTACTGGTTCGTCTTCGGCCGTGCCATGGCGGCTTCGCAGGGCCTGGGGCTGAGCGGTCGAAAGCCATCCACGAATGAGAGGGCTTCTGCATGGACCTGCTGCTCGAGCCTGTGGCGGGCGGCGGAGCGATTCCGTGACACCGACATGGGCGATCTCGCGTACCAGCCTTGTTATTGCTGCTGTGCCGTTGCTCAGCAATGAGTTCTGATGCCTAATCCGCGTCTGGCTGAACGCCGTTGTCGCGGTAGGGGCAGCCTTTCCAGCAGAGCGACGTTGGTGTGATCACGGTGTGCCAAGCGCGGCAGTAGCTGTTCTCTGAACGGAAGTACGGGCATTGGCCGCAGCTGGCGAGAAGGCTGCCCCAGTGGCCGTCATTGCCGTCCTGATGCGCTGGTACAGCAAAGCGTGAGTGGAACAAGCCCATGGCCAACTCCAGGCCTCTGCTTCGGTTATGGCCCGCTGCAGCCGCTTTTTCCAGCTCTTGCTACAGCCGGAGGGTGGGTCCACGGGGACTCGCCTTTGGTGTTCGATCAGGCGGCGATGGTGCGCAAACGGTGGATTGGTGATGGCCAACTCCAGGAATTGGAGCAGCACTACATCCAGGCGATCTACCGCTACAACGAGGCCCTCGAACAAGGCCCGAGCCTGGCCTCGAAGGCGCGGCGAGAGATGGTTCGACTGGAAGTAGAAGTGCGGCGTCTGCGTTACGGCTACTGAGTCGGCGTCAGCGTTCGGCTTTCGTGGCCTCCGCGATCAAGCGCTGCACGCGATCGAGAACGGATTCATTGCTGAGTCGGTTGTTGAGTCGCTCCACCAGCAACGGGAAGGCCAGGGGGCCGGGACGTTGGGTTCGCTCCATCAGCCATTCACTGGACGCCATCCGCTCCAGGGCTGTGCGGAGACGTTGCGTTTCCAGTTGCTCTTCGAGCACTTCCCGGCGTGCCTGCTCGAGCAAGAGGTGGTTGGGCTCGTGCTTTTGGAAGACGTCAAAGAGCAGGGCCGCACTGATCTGCAGTTGCCCCCCCGTTTTGTTCTGTCCGGGCATGGACTGGGTGACCAAGCCGCTGACCTGGGCGATCGAGCGAAAGCGACGGCGGCAAAGTTCTGAGAAGTTCAACGCCCGCTCGAGGTCGTCATCGAGGTTGGTGATCTCGAGCAGTTCGTCGCCATGGAGCTCGATCAGTTCATCGAAGGGGTAGCGCTTGGGGGCGAGCAGCTCAAAGCCGTAGTCGTTGATCGAGACCGTGATTGTGCTGGGCCGGTAGCGCGCCAGGCGCCAGGCCCAGAGGAAGCCGATGCCCTCATGGACAAACCGCCCTTCAAAGGGAAAGACGAAGAGGTGACTGCCTTCGCGGCTTGAGCAGACCTCCAGCAAAATCTGTTCGCGCCTGGGGATGCGTGAGAGATCCGCTTGGCGCTGCAGCAAGGGCCGCAGGGCGCGGAGTTCCGGCGTGTCCAGCTCCTCTTCATCGCTGAGGCCTTGAGCGCAGCGATCGACCTCCTCCCGCAGATGGCTGCTCAGCAGGTCCGAGAGGGCCATCTGTCCCCCCGCCCAGGCCGGCACGGTGGAGCTCTTGCGGCTGGTGGCCTTGACCTGGGCCGTCATCTCCCGCAGCCGCACGAACTCCAGCTGGCGTCCGGCAAAAAAGAAGACATCACCGGGTTTCAGCCGCCCGATGAAGGCCTCTTCCACATGGCCAAGAACGGCCCCGCGCACAAAGCGCACCGTGACGGAGCGGTCCGCGGTGATCGTGCCGATGTTGAAGCGATGGTGCCGCGCAATCGTCTTGTCGAGCACCCGGTAGCGATAGGGCTGGCCCTCCTCGGCGGGGTCGTCGCTGCCGGGCTGGCAGCGCACCAATTTGCGGTAGCGGGGGTAGGCCCCCAGGCATTGCCCTCCGTGCTCCAGAAAATCCAGGCACCACTGCCATTGGCTCTCGCTGAGGCCGCGGAAGCTCCAGCTCCTGCGGACCGTCTCCAGCTCTTGGGACGGTTCAAACCCAGGGCCGCAGGCCAGGGTCACCAGATGCTGGAGCAGGACATCCAGCGGGAGTTCCGGTGGTTTGCGGTGTTCCACCAAGCCATCGGCCAATCCCCGCCGCATCGCCGAGACCTCGAGTAACTCCAGGGCATTCGTTGGCATGAAGAGCACCTGCGAGGTGCCGCCTGGGCAGTGGGCGCTGCGGCCCGCACGCTGCAACAGGCGGGCCAGATTTTTGGCACTGCCGATTTGCACGACCCGCTCCACCGGCTGGAAGTCCACACCGAGGTCCAGGGAGCTCGTGCAGACCACCCAGCGCAGATCCCCGGCCTTGACCGCCGCCTCAATCGCCTCGCGCTCCGTCCGGTCGATGGCGCTGTGGTGCAGCGCCAGGGCGTCCTCCATCTCCGGGCAGGCGAAGCGCAGGCATTGGTGCCACCGCTCCGCCTGGTTGCGGGTGTTGGTGAAGAGCAGGGTGCTGATGGCCGGATCCAGGCCGGCGACCAATTCCTCGTACATCCGCAGGCCAAGGTGACCGCCCCACGGGAAGCCATCGATCTGCTCGGGCAAGAGGCTGCGGATCGCGGTCTCCCGTTGCAGTTGGGCCGTCACGATCAGGGGCTTGGCCGCCGTTGACCCCAGTGCCGCCCGGGCCGCCTCCTCGAGGTTGCCGATCGTCGCGCTGATCGCCCAGGTGCGCAGCTCGGGACGCAGCTGCCTGAGCCAGCTCAGGCAGAGCTCGCATTGGCTCCCCCGTTTGCTGCCCATGAGCTCGTGCCACTCGTCGATGACCACCGCCTGCAGCCCCTCAAACAGCGACGGGGCCTTCGGGTTGGCCAACAAAACGCTCAGGGATTCCGGCGTTGTAATCAGGATTTCAGGGGGGGTGCGCAGCTGCTTGCTGCGTTCGTAGGTGCTGGTATCGCCATTGCGAATCCCCACCCGCAGCGGCCAGCCCATCGCCTCGATCGGCTGCTCGATCGCCAGGGCCAAGTCCCGTGAGAGCGCGCGCAGGGGCGTGATCACGAGCAACCGCAGCCCCTTCCCGCCGCGCTCGAGCATCTCGGCCATGGGACCCATCACGGCCCCGTAGGTCTTGCCCGAACCGGTGGGCACCTGCAGCAGTCCGCTCTGTCCCTCCAGGTAGGCCTGCCAGACCTCCTCTTGAAAGCCCATCGGCGTCCAGCCTTGGTTGTGGAACCAGTCCTGAATCGGCTGCAGCGTTGCGCTCATCGGCCCTCCATCAGGGCCAGGGCCGTGGCGACACTGTCGGCTTCTGCGGCGGGTTTGTCTTGCCGCCAGCGGCTGATTCGCGGGAAGCGAACCGCGAGACCGCACTTGTGGCGTTTCGAGGGTTGCAGACCTTCAAAGGCCAATTCGAAGACCAGTGTTGGCTCCACGGCGCGCACCGGCCCGAAGCGTTCGGTGGTGTGGGCTCGGATCCAGCGATCCACCTGGCGAATTTCCCCATCGTCGAGTCCGGAGTAGGCCTTGGCAAAAGTCACCAACTCGCCGTCGTCGTTCCAGAGTCCAAAGCTGTAATCCGTGTAGAGGTTCGCCCGTCGACCGCTACCGGCTTGGGCGTAAAGCAGTACTGCATCGAGGTGAAACGGCTCGAGCTTGTGTTTCCACCAGTGGCCTCGTTTGCGCCCCACCAGATAGGGCGAGGGCTTGGCCTTGAGCATCACGCCCTCCGCCCCCTTCTGGCGTGCCTGCTCCCGTAAGCCCTCGAGTTCACCCCAACGCCTCAGGGACGGCGTTTCGGAGAGGCGCAGCCGTGAGCCCGCATCCCCCTCGGTCTCCCTCCAGTCCTGAACGAGGGCTTCCAGCCGCCGCCGGCGTTGCTCCAGTGGTGTCTGGCGCTGGTCCACCCCGTCCAGTTCCAGCAGGTCGTAGGCCATGAAGGCCGCGGGACAGTCCTTTTGCAGCGCCCGGCTTGGTGCCTTGCGCCCGAGCCGCCGTTGCAGGGTCGCAAAGGGTTCTGGGGTGCTGGAGTCCGCTTGCCAGATCAAGACTTCGCCGTCGAGGACGGTCCCCTGGGGCAAGGACTCCGCCAGGTTGATCAGCTCAGGGAAGGCCTCATTGATCAGGTCTTCACCGCGGCTCCACAGGCTGCAGCCACCACTGCGGTGGATCAGCTGCCCGCGGATCCCGTCCCACTTCCACTCCACCTGCCACTGATCGGCGGGGGTCTGTTCGATCTGATCGAGTTCGATCGGGCTGGCCAGGAAAAACGGGAAGGGACGGGCGGCAAGCGCATCTGCATCACTGGCCTCTGCGGTGAGGGCTGCATAGCTCTCGGCCGATGGGTTGAACCCTCCCATCAAGCGATGGGCAATTAGGGCTTCATCGAGACCAGCGCTGCGGGCGACGCCGCGGGTCACCAGACCGGTGGAGACGCCCACGCGGAAGCCACCGCTCAGCAACTTGTTGATCAGCAGCAGCTCTCCGCTCGGCAGGCTCTGCCAGGTGCGCACCACCGCGGCCTCCTGCTCTTCCCCCTCCGCTGCCGCCAGCGCGGGCAAGACCTGTGTCATCCAGTCGCTCAGGCTGCGCTCAGCACTCGGCGCCGCAGGACCCGGGTGTTGCTGGCTCCACAGCAGCGAGACCGTTTCAGCGGAGTCACCCACCTGATTGCTGCAGGCCTCGAATAGCCAATCCGGTAAGGCCACTGCATGCAGGCAGATCTCCCTGAGCCGGCGCCCACTGATCAGCCGTTTGCGGCGTTTCCCCAGCAGGAGGGCGAGGGCCCAGGCGGCATCT
>JAAZUZ010000214.1 GCA_018623875.1 Synechococcus sp. HW_metabat.21 | reverse complement strand
TCGGCTCCCTGCCGGAAACCGAGCAGGCCCGCCAGGCCCTGATGCTCTTCACGAACCCCCGCCAGGCCAAGCGCCAGTGCGGCCGCAGTCAGCGCGTGATCAAGGTGCCGGACAGCGACGTGCTTCAGCGCCGCTCCTCCTACCTAGTGGCCCAGGGCATTACCCGCCTGGTAGTGGAAGGCGGCCTGCTTTATTCCCTGCCAGAAGCCTGATCACGGCCCGGGAGCAGTAGGGCGCTCGCGGCACCGCCGCTGATGACTCCAATCACCAGGGAGACCCCCAAGAGGAAGCCGGTGGGGAGTTCAGCCGTGCGGCCGAAGCCCAGGTTGAGCCGAGTGCGTTGATCGAGGTTCTGGGCGCCCAGGCAGAGGATCAACAGCAGCAGTACCCCACCACCAAGGCTGGCCAGAAGGAGGCGCAGGCGCAGCAGCATCAGGGGGTGTTGTCGTCTTGATGCAGCAAAGCGTAGAGCTCACGTTTGGCGATGCCCGTGCTCCGGGCCAGTTGGCGTGCGGCATCGTTCCGGCTCAATCCGCCAGCGACGAGGGCCTGGAGCTGCTCCCGCAGCTCGGCATCGCTGGGGCGCTCGCTTGCGCTGACCTCCGCTCCGCCTAGCACCAGGGTGAACTCCCCCTGGGGTGGGTGCTGGCGGAAGTGCTCCAGGGCCACCGACACGCTCGGGCCCACCTGCTCTTCGTGGCGTTTGGTCAGTTCCCGGGTCACCGCGATGGGGCGATCCCCGAGCAGCTCCAGCAGGTCCTCGAGCACCGTCAGTAGGCGGTGGGGGGCCTCGTAGAAGACCAGAGTGCGCTCCTCCTGGGCTAAGGCCAGTAGTCGCGTTCGCCGGGCCGTGGCCTTCGGCGGCAGGAAGCCTTCAAAACAGAAGCGGCCGCAGGGCAGCCCACTGCTCACCAGGGCTGTCGTCGCCGCACAGGGGCCCGGCACGCAGATCACCGTGCGCCCTTGCTGGCGGGCCGCCGCCACGAGCTCCTCGCCCGGGTCCGAGATGCCCGGTAGGCCGGCGTCGCTGATCACCGCGATCGCTTCGCCGTTCTCCAGGGCCTCCAGCAATTCCGGGATCCGGGTGGCCTGGTTGTGCTCGTGGAAGCTCACCAAGCGGTTCTTGATGCCCAGGTTGTGCAGCAGGAGGCCGCTGCGGCGGGTGTCTTCACAGGCAATGCGATCCGCCCCGGCCAGAACGGTCTTGGCCCGCGTGGAGAGGTCCCCGGTGTTCCCGATCGGGGTGCCCACCAGATAGAGCACGCCTGCAGCGGGTTCAGCGCCCTGCATCACAATGCTCCTTTGCCCTTCCATGATGCCCGCCGCCGCTTGCTTCCCCCCTGGCATCGCGGAGGAGCAGCTCTTGGCGGATCTGCGCCGGCTCTGCTGGGGCGCCGCGGACATCCTGTTGGCCTACGGCCGCGGGGAGCAGCCCCCCTACGGCTTTCCGAAGGCCCTGAGCGTGGATGAAGGGGGCGAGGGACCTGTCAGCGCGGCCGATCTGGCGGTGAACCAGTGGCTGCTTGAGGGGCTGGCCAAGGCCTATCCCGATGCCGGTTGGACCCTGCTCAGTGAGGAGACCGCCAAGGAGCAGCTCACCGCCGGGGAGCCCTTGGATGCCGAGTGGCTCTGGATCCTGGATCCCCTTGATGGCACCAAGGATTTCCTGCAGGGCACCGGCGAGTACGCCGTGCATCTGGCACTCGTGCACCGCGGCGAGGCCGTCTTGGGGGTGGTGCTGCAACCGCTGCTGGAGGACCTCTGGTTTGGCCTCGTCCCCGAGGGCCGCGCCTGGCGGGAGAACCGCGCCGGTGAGCAGCAGCCCGCCCAGCTCAGCCGCCGTCAGGCCCTGGGCGAGATGGTGCTGGTGGCCAGCCGCAACCACCGGGACCAACGGCTCGAGCAGCTGCTGGAGGCCCTGGCCCTTGGCGACACCAAGGCGATCGGCAGCGTCGGCGGCAAGGTCGCCACGATCCTGCGCGGCGAGACCGATGTCTACATCTCCCTCTCGGGCAAGAGCGCTCCGAAGGACTGGGACATGGCGGCTCCGGAGGCCGTGCTCAAGGCGGCGGGTGGCGCCTTCACCCACGCTGACGGTGCCCCCCTTCGCTACAACACCGGCGATGTACGCCAGGCCGGCTGCCTGATCGCCAGCCACGGCGTCAGTCACCAGGAGCTCTGCGCGAAAGCGGCCGAGGCGATGGGCCGGATTGATCCCGGCTTCGCGGTTTAGGCCATAAAAAAAGCCCCCTTGCGGGGGCTTGGCTGGATCAGGCCTGGGCCGGCTCGTCCTGTTGGGGAACACCCCGCAGGGTGAGGTTGATGCGGCCGCGGTTGTCGATCTCGCGAACGCGCACGGTGACGTGGTCGCCCACCTTCACCACGTCTTCCACCTTCTCCACGCGGGCTTCGCTGAGCTGGGAGATGTGGATCATGCCTTCCTTGCCGGGCAGGATCTCGACGAAGGCGCCGATGGGGATCACGCGGGTGACGGCACCGCTGAAGACTTCGCCTTCAGAGACGCGACGGGTGAGGCCTTCGATGATGCGCTGGGCTTCTTCAGCCGCTGCACCGTCGTGGCTGGCGATCGTGACGATGCCGCCGTCCTCAATGTCGATCTTGGTGTTGGTGCGCTCGGTGATGCCCTTGATGGTGCGGCCGCCGGGGCCAATCACGGTGCCGATCAGCTCGGGGTCGATCCGGAAGCTGAGCAGGCGAGGGGCGTGGGGGCTCAGGACATCGCGGGGCTTCTCG
>JAAZUZ010000213.1 GCA_018623875.1 Synechococcus sp. HW_metabat.21 | reverse complement strand
GCAAAGCAAACCCGCCCCCAGGGATGGCGGTAGCCAGGAGCGGGTGCGGGTTGCCATCGGCCTCAGTAGGCGTAGCGGTTCACGTTGCTACCACCGGTGGTGCTGGTGCCACTGGTGATCCCCGTGCTGGTGCCGGTGCGGTTGGTGCTGTCGGGATGGGTGGACTGGCTCTTCTCCTCAGCCGTATCGACAGCCTTCACGTAGAGGTCGCCGAGGTAGCGCCCGCAGTCGTTGTATTTGCCGGGATCGGCCACGACGGCTTCTGTGATCATCACGGCCGCGTGTTCAGGGGAGGTCTTGAACACGGAGGCGCTCTGGCGCTTGATCACGGCGTAGGCGGCTTTCCAGCTCACTTCGTGGTTATTGCCGCTGCTGCGCATGAAGCAGTAAATCTGGGCGCCCTTAGCGCCGGTCTCATTGCCCGCGAGGGCAGCGCTCGGCAGTGCGGACCAGCCCAGGGCAGCAAGCGGAAGGGCTGCGGCCAGCCGAAGCAGCCGGCCGTTGCGGGACAGGGGGAAACGCATGCCGAAGCAGGAGAAAGGCATTTAGGTGTCCCACCGTATCGATCGTTTCCCCCTGGATCCAGGGGTCGATCAATCAGCTGGCAGGGGGTGGGATGTCCCCGTGGCCCAGCAGCAGTCGCACCGCCAGGGGAAGCACGAGCAGCACGGTGATCAGCCGAACAGCGTGGAGGGCGGCGACGGCGGCGCCAACGCCAAATTCCGCGCCTACCAGGCTCATTCCACTGATGCCCCCAGGTGCTGCCCCGAGGAGGGCGATCAAGGGGTCCATGCCGAGTAGCCGGCTGCACCAGAGCCCGACCACTAGCCCTGTCATGACCAGGGTGAGGGTGATCAAAAGGGCCGGCCGCCAGAGCTGTTTCAACTCGCTGAAGGCCGTCGCGGTCAAGCTGGTACCGATCACCGTGCCGATGCCGATTTCGAGGGCTGTTCGCGTCCCCAGTGGCCAATCGGCGGCCTCGAGCTTCCCGCTCATGCTGACGAGCCCCGCTCCAAGGAGCGCGCCAGCGAGGGGTGCCGCAGGGATCCCCGTGCGCAGGGCGAGCAAACCGCCACCGATGCCCGCGAGGAGGTAGGCCAGCAGATGGAGGCTGGACGGCATGGCTGGGCTGCCTCGGGGTGTCCTCAGTCTGCTTGCCGGCTTGGGCTTGAGAACTGCCCAGAGCTGTGGTGTTATCAGGCCAGTTGAACCCTGGGTATGGCTGGCGAATCGGTTTCCTTTCGCATCACTCGCACCACCGAGGACCTGGCCCAAACCGTTGCCGCCCTCTCGCAGCGACTGGTGAAGCTGGAACAGCGGCTCAATGCGATGGAGCTGCAGCTCGACCAGGTCTCCGTGGATGAGACGCCCGACCCCGAGGAGCTGAGCCGTCTCGACCATGTGGAGACGCTGTTGGCGGACTGCCGCAGCCTGCTGGAGGACGGAGCAACCGAGGAGGAGGTCACCGCGTCGCTGAATCCTCACGAGGATGAGGTCATGGCTGCATGACCCCTTGCGCTGGGGCCACAATGGAAAGAAAGCGAACCATGGCCTTTTCCAACAGCCATCGCTCTATTCCTGTTGCCCCGGCCGCTTCGGGTACGCCTGCCTGCAGCAGCCGCTCGTTCGCCGAAGGCGGCCACCAACTCGAGAAACTCGAGTTTGCCCTTGCCGTGGCCATCACCCGCGGGGACTCTTCAAGGGTGATGCAACTGCGCGATCAGATCGCAGCCCTGGGGGGTAATCGCGAGGAGCCTGGTACCTAGTTAACGCTCGAGCACGAGCGTTCCTTGTGTCAGAGCTGTCCCATTCTTTGGGGCCCGCTCAACGTGGCGACTAATATTTATTCAAGCAAGAGCAAATAAATGCAAGCGAGCCAGCAGGCCCCCGTAGCTGAGCGACGAGATGATTTGATGCGCGAGGCCGCGGCATTTTCTGCGGCCGCTGAGCAGGCCGCTTCGAGTGGCGAGATCGAACAGTCAGCCCGTGAGATTCTGCGCTCTCTGGATTGTGAGCGCCGGGCTGGAAGTGTGGGCCCGCAAGTGATGCAGTTGATCAAGCCTCGCAGCTGAAGCGTCGGCTGGCGTATCGATCAGAAAAGAAGCGGATGACCGGGCTCGAACCGGCGACGTTCAGCTTGGGAAGCTGACATTCTACCACTGAATTACATCCGCAGATTGATAGATAGCGTCCTAATTAAGGGCCGTTTTCTATCTGAAAGAAGCGTAGCAAGGGAGCCCCGCTGGGGGAGCTCCCTTGTGGTCGGCTGCTTCAGCTGGCCAGGGCGGCGGCGCAGGCGGCGACACCAGCGCCTGGGGTGCCTTTGTGCAGGCCGAGCTCCTGGAGGGTGGCTTCAATGGCGGCGACGGCGGTCAGTACGTCGCGATCACAGACGAATCCCAGGTGGCCGATGCGGAAGACCTTGCCCTTGAGGTGGTCTTGGCCACCGGCCAGGAGGATGTCAAAGCGATCCTTGACCGTCTTGCGCAGGCTCTCGGCATCGATCCCGTCGGGAGCCACGGCGGTGATGGCCGGGCTGCCGCAGCCTTCGGCGGCGTAGAGGGGGAGGCCAATGGCCTTCATGCCCGCTTGGGCGGCGGCCCGATGGCGGGCATGGCGGGCAAAGATCCCTTCCAGGCCCTCGGCTTGCATCATCTCCAGCGCTGCTTCGAGCGCGAAGTAGAGGTTGATCGCGGGGGTGAAGGGGTTGCTGTTGGCTTGGGCCGATTTCCGGTACTTGCCGAGATCCAGATAGAACTTCGGCAGATCCGAGCGGCCGT
>JAAZUZ010000060.1 GCA_018623875.1 Synechococcus sp. HW_metabat.21 | reverse complement strand
TAGCGGACACGCAGATCTTGCAGCTCCAGGACCGCAGCGGGATCGGCTGGGGCGGCCATGGTCAAGGCGCTGCACTGTCCCCAGGCTGGCAGGTGTGGCAAGGGCGAACGCACACCTGTGGCCGGTTTGTGAGGGCCACTGCATACGATGGGGCAAATCGCAGAGCGCAATGCTCCAGGCGGTCCCCGGTACGGCAGATGGATCCGCCTCCAACGGGGCGGCGACAGCTGCTGAATGCCAGCCCCCCGGAGCCGCACTCGGCAGACGCGTCATCAACAGTCCTGCGGACTACGGCATTGAGCTGCCGGCGTGGCTGCACACCTGCATCGAGCACGTTCCCCCCGGAGCTGGGGAAAGCTGCCCCACCGACACCGAAGCGCTGTTGGCCTCAGCCTTCGATTTCGCCTTTCAACTGCACGACGGCCAGGTGCGGGCTAGCGGTGAGCCCTACATCTGCCATCCGGTCGCCGTCGCGGATCTCTTGCGGGACATCGGTGCCAGTGCCGGGGTGATCGCGGCCGGCTTCCTCCATGACGTGGTGGAGGACACCGAGGTCACGCCGGAGGAGATCGAGCAGCACTTCGGCCCTGAGGTCCGGGGCTTGGTGGAGGGGGTCACCAAGTTGGGCGGCATTCACTTCACCAACAAGACCGAGGCCCAGGCCGAAAACCTGCGCCGCATGTTCCTGGCCATGGCCAGTGACATCCGCGTGGTGCTCGTGAAGCTGGCGGATCGCCTCCACAACATGCGCACCTTGGGGGCGCTGAAGCCGCAGAAGCAGCAGCGCATCGCCCGGGAAACCCGCGAGATCTACGGCCCCTTGGCTAATCGCTTGGGCATCGGTCGCTTCAAGTGGGAGTTGGAGGACCTGGCCTTCAAGATCCTCGAGCCCGAGGCCTTTCGGGATGTTCAGCAGCAGGTCTCCAGCAAGCGCAGTGACCGGGAACAGCGCCTCGGCGTCACCGCCGACATCCTCAGCGGCAAGTTGTCATCAGTGGGGTTGGCGGAGTGCGAGGTCAGCGGACGGCCGAAACACCTCTATGGCATCTGGAACAAGATGCAGAGCCAGCGCAAGGCCTTCCACGAGATCTACGACGTGGCGGCGTTGCGGATCATTTGTCCGAACGTCGAGAGCTGCTATCGCGCCCTTGCGGTGGTGCATGACACCTTCCGCCCGATCCCTGGTCGCTTCAAGGACTACATCGGCCTGCCCAAGCCCAATGGCTACCAGTCCCTGCACACGGCGGTGATTGGTCGCCATCGCCCGATTGAGGTGCAGATCCGTACGGCCGAGATGCATCGGGTTGCCGAGTTCGGCATCGCTGCCCACTGGAAATACAAGGAGGGGGGATCCCCGGCCGCCACGGGATCCGATGCCGAGCGCTTCAACTGGCTGCGGCAGCTGGTGGATTGGCAGAAGGATGGCGTCGGTGAGGACAGTGGCGACTTCCTGCGCTCGATCAAGGAGGACCTCTTCGATGAAGAGGTGTTTGTCTTCACCCCCGGTGGGGACGTGGTGGGCCTTCGCAATGGCTCAACCCCGGTCGACTTTGCTTATCGGATCCACTCGGAGGTGGGCAACCACTGCCAAGGCGCCCGCATCAACGACCGCCTGTGCCCCTTGGCAACGCCGCTGCAAAACGGCGACTTCGTTCAGATCCTGACCTCGAAGACGGCACACCCCAGCCTGGACTGGCTCAACTTTGTGGCGACGCCGACGGCGCGTAACCGCATCCGCCAGTGGTACAAGAAGAGCCATCGCGAGGAGAACATCCAGCGCGGCACCGACATGCTCGAGCGCGAGCTGGGCCGTGATGGGTTTGATGCCCTCCTCAATGGCGAGGCGATGGCGAAGGTGGCTGGCCGTTGCAACCTCGTTGGCACCGAAGACCTGCTGGCGGCCATCGGCTTTGGCGGCGTCACCCTCCACCAGGTCCTGAACCGCCTGCGGGAAGAGCTGCGCCTGGCGAGCGAGTCCGAGGCTCCGGCCATGAGCGATGAGGAGCTGGCTCGCAACCTGTCCCAGCAGGGTGAGCAAACCTCAGGGCCTTCGACCCCACTTACGGGCCACGGTGACGCCAGCCCGATCCTGGGTCTGGAGGGCCTCGAATACCGGCTGGGCGGATGCTGCAGTGCCCTGCCCGGCGAAGCGATCGTCGGCACCGTCGCCCTCGGCAACCACGGCATCACCATCCACCGGCAGGACTGCTCCAACCTCAGTTCCGTGCCGGCCGAGCGCCGCTTGCCGGTGCAGTGGAATCCCCAGGTCAGCGACTCCCAGCGCCGTCGCTATCCCGTTCAGCTTCGGATTGAGGTGCTGGATCGGGTGGGTGTCCTCAAGGACATCCTCACTCGCCTGTCCGATCACCGCATCAACGTCAGCGATGCCCGGGTGTTCACCAACCCCGGTCGGCCCGCGCGCATCGACTTGAAGGTCGAGCTGGAGAGCGCCGATCAGTTGCGCAACACCATGGATCAGATCCGCTCGATGGCGGATGTCCTGGACATTGCCCGGGCCGGTATCGGCTAGAGCCTGCTGCGTTTGGGTCTACACACCAACGCCTCGGCTGGTCAGCTGGGCTACAGCTTCCTCCGGCCAGGTTCTGTAGCAAGAGCGGATTAGATCAATCCGTTGCCATGACCTCTGAACAGGCTGCGCGGCTCATCGATGACGCTCTGGACCTGGTGCAAGAGCGCCTGGAGAGCCTTGATCAAGGCCAACCCCTTGCCCATCAGGCCCTGATGGAGGAGTTCCGCGAGTGGCGCCATCCCCCCGGGGGCCACATCGACTTGATGGTTTGCCCAGGCTTCAGCACAAGCTGAGGCCGCTAAACGAGACACTGGAGGCATGTCCTCCGACACGATCGCTGCCGTTGCCACCGCTGTCGCCGCCGGTGAGGGCAGCGTCTCGATTGTGCGCATCTCCGGGCCCGAGGCCGAAGCCATCGGAGCGCGTTTGTTTGAAGCCCCCGGCCATCAGGTCTGGGAGAGCCACCGCGTCCTTTACGGCCATGTGCGCGATCCCGGCAGCGGCGAGCGGGTGGATGAAGCACTGCTGCTGTTGATGCGCGCGCCCCGCAGCTTCACCCGCGAGACCGTTGTTGAGCTGCACTGCCACGGGGGGCTGATCTCGGTGCAGCGGGTGCTCGAGCTGGTGCTCGCCGCCGGGGCCCGGCGTGCCTTGCCCGGTGAATTCAGCCAACGGGCCTTCCTCAACGGCCGGCTGGATCTCACCCGCGCAGAGGCCATCAGTGAGTTGGTGACGGCCCGCAGCCGGCGAGCCGCCCAGCTGGCCATGGCGGGTCTTGATGGTGGTCTCGAGCGTCAGATCAGTGCCCTGCGCCTGCGCCTGCTCGATCAGCTGGCGGAACTGGAGGCGCGGGTGGATTTTGAAGACGACCTGCCGCCGTTGGATGGTGATGCGGTGGCCTCTGAATTGCAGGCAGTGCGCACCGCGCTGCTGGAGCTGGTGGCTGACGGGGAGCGCGGTCAACTCCTGCGGGAGGGCCTCAAGGTGGCGATCGTGGGTCGCCCGAATGTCGGCAAGAGCAGCCTGCTCAACCTGCTCAGCCGCAGCGATCGCGCCATCGTCACCGACCTGCCCGGCACCACCCGCGATCTCGTGGAGAGCGAGTTGGTGCTCAAGGGCGTCCCGCTGACCCTGCTGGATACCGCCGGGATCCGCGACACCGAGGATCGCGTTGAGCAGATCGGCATCGAACGCAGTCGCGGTGCCCTCCAAGCCGCGGACGTGGTGTTGCTTTTGTTTGACCTGGTCCAGGGTTGGTTGGCCGAAGACCAGGCCTTGCTGGAGTCCCTTCCCCCAGGCATTCCCCATCTGGTGGTGGCCAACAAGGCGGACCAGGCAGCGGCGGAGGCGCCCGCTCATGCGGATGTCTGCATCAGCGCCCTGACGGGCGCTGGTCATGGGGAGTTGGTGGATCGTCTGCTGCAGCGCTGCGGCCACGGCGGGGAGCAGGGGCTGCAGGTGGCCCTGAATCAACGGCAGCTGGACCTGGCGGTGTCTGCGGCGGCGAGTTTGCAGCGCACCCTGGAGGCCGGTGATCAGCAGTTGCCCTGGGATTTCTGGACGATTGACCTGCGGGCGGCCGTGCGCTCCCTTGGGGAGATCACCGGTGCGGAGGTCACCGAGGCGGTGCTCGATCGGATCTTCTCGCGCTTTTGCATCGGCAAATAGGGCCAGGAACTCGGGCAAGCTGCCCTTGCGTCTTTGCATTCAGATGAGCGCCGTCTCACTTCCCCTGACGCCAGCCCTTCGGCAGCAGCTGCGCGATTGGCTGCAGGAGGACTTGGGCCGAGGCGACCTCAGCGCCCCCGCCTTGGCCTCTGGCCGCTGCCGGGCCCACTGGATCAGCAAGGCCCCCGGGGTGTTCTGCGGTGGCCCCCTCTTGGACGTTGTCTTCCGCGAGCTGGATCCGACCGCCAACGTGGAGCTGCTGGTGGCGGATGGGGAGGTGGTGAGCCCCGGGCAACGCCTGGTGAACCTGGAGGCTGAAGCGGCGGCCTTGGTGGCGGCTGAGCGCACGGCCCTGAACCTGGCGATGCGCCTCTCGGGGATTGCCACGGCCACGGCCCGCCTGGTGGCCGACTTGGAGGGCAGCGGGGTCCGCCTGGCGGACACCCGCAAGACCACCCCGGGGCTGCGGGTGCTGGAGAAGTACGCCGTGCGCTGCGGCGGTGGCGTGAACCATCGCCTCGGCTTGGACGATGCGGCGATGCTCAAGGAAAACCACTTGGCCTGGGCCGGTGGGGTGGCCGCGGCGATCGCCGCTGTCCGCGCAGGGGCCCCCTGGCCGGCTCGCGTGATCGTGGAGGCCGAAACCGCCGCAGAGGCTCAGGCGGCGGTTGAGGCGGGAGCCGATGGGGTTCTGCTCGATGAGTTCAGCCCCCAGGAGCTGCGGGAGCTGGTTCCCCGCTTACGGGCCCTGTGTCCCAGGCCGGTGGTGCTCGAGGCCTCCGGCGTGCAGCCGGATCAGTTGCGTGCCTATGGGGCGACAGGGATTGATCTGATTTCCACGAGCGCCCCGGTGACCCGCAGCAGCTGGTTGGACCTCAGCATGCGCTTCTCCAGCTGAGCGATTCCCGCGGAGAGGGATGATCTGAAGATCTCCCCCGCATCTCCATGCTCCGCATCGCCCACTCCCTGGAGAACCAGCTGCGGGACGCGATGCAACGGGCCTTCCCCGAGGCGGCGGCGGCCGGACAGGCCTTTGATCCCCAGCTCGCCCCGGCCAGTAAGCCGGAATTCGGGGATTTCCAGGCCAATGGCGCCTTGCCCCTGGCCAAGCCCTTGGGCCAGCCCCCCCGCAAGATCGCCGAGGCGGTGGTGGAGCAGCTCAAGGCCGATGCGGCGTTCATGGCCCTCTGCCAGGAGCCGCAGATTGCCGGCCCCGGTTTCATCAACATCACGCTCCAGCCCGAGCGTTTGGCGGCGGAGGTGCAGCAGCGCCTCGGGGATCCGCGCCTCGGCGTTCCCGCCGTGGAGCAGGCCGCGCCGGTGGTGGTGGATTTCTCCAGCCCGAACATCGCCAAGGAGATGCACGTGGGGCACCTGCGCTCCACGATCATTGGCGACTCCCTGGCCCGTGTTCTGGAGTTCCGCGGCCATCCCGTCCTGCGCTTGAACCACGTGGGGGATTGGGGCACCCAGTTCGGGATGCTGATCACCCACCTCAAGCAGGTGGCTCCAGAAGCGCTGGAGACCGCCGATGCGGTCGATCTAGGGGACCTGGTGGCCTTCTACCGCGAGGCCAAAAAACGCTTCGATGAGGACGAGGCCTTCCAGACCACCTCACGGGAGGAGGTGGTGAAGCTCCAGGGCGGGGACCCGGTCTCCTTGAAGGCCTGGGGGCTGCTGTGTGATCAGAGCCGCCGCGAGTTCCAGAAGATCTACGACCGCCTCGACATTCGCCTGAGCGAAAGGGGTGAGTCGTTCTACAACCCTTATCTGGAAGGGGTTGTTCGCGACCTGGAGGCCACGGGCCTGCTCGTGGTGGATGACGGTGCGGGCTGCGTCTTTCTTGAGGGGGTGAGCGGCAAGGATGGCAAGCCCTTGCCGGTGATCGTCCAGAAGAGCGACGGCGGCTTCAACTACGCCACCACGGACCTCGCGGCCATTCGTTATCGCTTTGGCTCAGCCCCCGACGGCGATGGCGCCCGCCGGGTTGTGTACGTGACCGATGCCGGCCAGGCGAACCACTTCGCTGGAGTCTTCCAGGTGGCCCGCCGGGCCGGTTGGCTCCCCGAGGGTGCGCGCTTGGAGCACGTGCCCTTTGGTCTTGTCCAAGGGGAAGACGGCAAGAAGTTGAAAACCCGCGCCGGGGACACGGTGCGCCTGCGGGATCTCTTGGATGAGGCCGTGGAGCGCTCCGAGGCGGACCTGCGTCGTCGGCTCGAGGAGGAGGACCGCAGCGAGGACGAGCCCTTCATCGAGCACGTCGCCACCACGGTTGGCCTGGCGGCCGTGAAGTACGCCGACCTCAGCCAGAACCGCATCACCAACTACCAGTTCAGCTTTGACCGGATGCTGGCCCTGCAGGGCAACACGGCTCCCTACTTGCTCTACGCGGTGGTGCGCATTGCCGGCATCGCCCGCAAAGGCGGCGACCTGGATGCGGCCGCGACGGGGGCGCTGCAGTTCAGTGAGCCCCAGGAATGGGCCCTGGTGCGGGAGTTGCTCAAGTTCGATGCCGTGGTCGCCGAGGTCGAGGAGGAGCTGCTGCCCAATCGTCTCTGCACCTACTTGTTTGAGCTCTCCCAGGTCTTCAACCGCTTCTACGACCAGGTGCCCGTCCTCAAGGCTGAGCCAGACGCCCTGCCCTCCCGTCTCGCCCTTTGCCGTCTCACCGCCGACACCCTCAAACTGGGGTTGGGTCTGTTGGGCATCCCAACGCTGGATCGGATGTGATGGAGCAAGCGTGGCCACCGGCTCGCCCTGAAGTGGAGAGCCTCCATGCCTATAGCGCTCCCCTGGAGGGACGCCGGCGGTTACTGCGACTCGACTTCAACGAAAACACCGTCGGCCCTAGCCCCCGCGTCGTCGAAGCGCTGCGCGCTATCCCTGCCGATCAGATCGGTATCTATCCCGAGTACGACGGCCTGCGAGAAGCGGTCATCGCCAACTTGGGATTACCGCTGCAGCCCGAGCAAGTCGGCCTGTTCAACGGTGTCGATGCAGCGATCCACGCCGTCTTTCACGCCTATGGCGACCGCGGGGAGACGTTGCTCACCACATCGCCGACCTTTGGGTATTACACCCCCTGCGCCCAGATGCAGGGGATGACGATCGAGGCGGTTCCCTATCTGGGGGAGGCCTTTGACTTCCCGCTGGAGACGATTCGCGAGCGTCTGCAGGCCCTTAAGCCCCGACTGCTCCTGATCTGCAATCCGAATAACCCCACCGGGACCCGCCTGGCACCGGATGTCATCCGCGAGCTTGCGGCCGCAGCACCATCGACGTTGGTGGTCGTGGATGAGCTCTACGAGGCCTTCACCGGCGACAGCGTTCTCCCCAGTGCCGACTTCGCAGCCACGCCGAATCTGCTGGTGCTGCGCTCGCTGGCCAAAACCGCCGGTTTGGCGGGGTTGCGCATCGGTTTTGCCTTGGGGCACGCCGCCGTGGTCGATCGCGTCAGCCGGGTCACGGGGCCCTACGACATCAACAGTTTTGCGGTGGCAGCGGCCTTTGCGGCCCTGAAGGATCAGGCCTACGTGGATGCCTACGTCCAAGAGGTTCTTCAGGCCAGAACCTGGATGGCGGAGACGCTCCAGGCTGCAGGCGTTCGCCACCACATCGATGGCGGAAACTATCTGCTGGTTTGGCCCAAATCTGATCCGGCCCTGATCGATCAGGGGCTCCGTCAGGCCGGGATTTTGGTGCGGGCCATGACCGGTAAGCCATTGATTGATGGCTCACTGCGGGTCAGCTTGGGCACCAGGGCGCAGATGCAGCAGTTCTGGGCGGCCTATGCCGCCCTCGAGGGTCTCGCCGCCTAGCGCATCAGATCGATTTGGGTGCCCTCGCCGAGCTGGCCGGGCAGGCTCAGCACCCGGCCGACCCGTTTGACGCTGGTGCCCTTCATGGCTTCGAGGAAGGGTTCAACGCTGCTTTGGTCGCAGTTCGCCGGGGTCTTGCCGCTGACGTACTGAACCGGGATGACCCGTTTGGGCGCCAGTTCGCGCACCACCGCTGCGGCTTCTACGCCGTCGTAGACCTTCGCGCCACCGCCGACACCGACGATCAATACATCGGGGTTGCCCAGCAGCACCCGGTCTTCCGGACTCAGCTTGGCGGCCGTGCCCCCCAGGTGGGCAAAGGTCAGGCCCCCTTGGCTCCAGCGCCAGAGGGTGGCTTGTCCGAACCGGCGTCCGCCAAAGCGGTCATGGGGTGCCGAGATGCCTTCGATCTTGAGCCCGGCCAGACGGTAGGAGCCGGGTTGGCTCAGAAACTTGCCGCTGGCCACAGGGGCTCCTTCATCCAGCAGCAGGCTGCTGGCCAGGATCACATTGGCGCTGACCTTGGGTTCCGTCAGTCCCGCGGCGCAGGCCACGGCTTTGAACGGGTTGATCAGAACCTTGGCGCCACCGCCCTGGATCAGTAGGGCGCTGTGGCCGTAGCTGGTGATCGTCACACCGGTGCCTGCGCTGGCCGCCAAGGGGAGAGCGACGGCTGCGGCAGCCAGGGTGCGGATCAGCAGGGCCATGGAGCAGCTGGAGTTGGGCCGAACGTTAGCCGGCTGCCGCTTGGGCCAGGAAATTCCCCAGCAGCTGATGGCCGCTCTGGGTGAGCACGCTTTCCGGGTGGAACTGCACCCCCTGCAGGTGGGGGAATTCCCGGTGACGCAGGCCCATGATCGTGCCGTCCTCGAGCCAGGCCGTGATCTCCAAGCAGTCCGGCAGGGACTCGCGCTCGGCGATCAGGCTGTGATAACGGGTGGCCGTCAGCGGGTTGGGCAGGCCGGCAAAGACGCCGGCTCCCTCGTGGAGCACCGGCGAGGTTTTGCCGTGCATGAGTTCCTTGGCCCGGATCACCTTGCCGCCATAGACCTGGGCGATCGATTGGTGGCCGAGGCAAACCCCCAGGGTGGGGATGGTTGGGCTCAGTTCCCGCAGGACCTCGAGGCAGACGCCGGATTGATCCGGATCGCCAGGACCCGGTGAAATCAAGATCGCGTCTGGATTCAGAGCCCGGATCTCTTCCAGGGTGAGGGCGTCATTGCGCTCCACCCGCAGGTCCTCAGTGATTGGGTGGTCGGCCGCTAGTTCACCCAGGTACTGCACCAGGTTGAAG
>JAAZUZ010000212.1 GCA_018623875.1 Synechococcus sp. HW_metabat.21 | reverse complement strand
TCTTCGGTCACGCCCTGGATCTGGGCCTTGATTCGGGAATAGAAGCCAGGCTGGGCAGCCAGTTTCTGGCGAATGCTGTTGAAGAGCGCGGTCTCCTCCTCGTTGCTGGGGTTGTCCAGAACCGAGGGGTCGCTCTCAGCCTTGGTGCCCAGGATCACGAGGCCGGTGGCATCGCCGCCGTCATCGAGAATCATGTTGGGGGTACCGCCATCACCCCACTCGAGGATGCGGTGGGTGAAGGCCCAGTACTCATCCAGGGTCTCGCCCTTGTAAGCGAACACAGGGATGCCAGCAGCAGCGATCGCCGCCGCAGCGTGGTCCTGGGTGGAGAAGATGTTGCAGCTAGCCCAGCGCACTTCAGCGCCAAGAGCCACCAGGGTTTCGATCAGAACGGCGGTCTGAATCGTCATGTGCAGGGAACCCGCGATACGGGCACCCTTGAGGGGCTGCTCAGCGCCGTACTTGCTGCGCAGGGCCACCAGACCGGGCATCTCGGTCTCGGCGATTTCGATCTCCTTACGGCCGAAATCAGCCTGACCCAGATCAGCGATCACATAGGTACTGGTGCTCTGCAGTGCAGGCGCAGTGGGGGAAGCCACCATGGTTGATGTTCTTGAGGTGAATGCCCTCGCCAGCCCAGACCGTGGCTCGGCAAGAGGTGTGGAATATCTGCAGAGACGCCGAGGCTTCGGGCTCGCTTGGTCCCAATCTAGTAACGATGCAACAACAAAGCGTGCAGTTAGCGGACGCGAGGGCCACCCAGAACCTTGGCCGTCAACTCGCCATGGACTGGCTCGCACTGCCGCAGGCGAGGCCCATTCTGCTGCTGGAGGGGGATTTGGGAGCCGGCAAAACCTCTCTGGTGCAAGGGATTGCCCTGGCTCTGGAGATCGATGAATCCATCACCAGCCCGACCTTTGCACTAGCGCAGCACTACCAAGGAAGGGCTGCCGGCTTGGTCCATCTCGACCTCTATCGCCTCGAGCAAAGTGCCTCCGCTGATGAGCTCTTCTGCCAGGAAGAGGAAGAAGCTCAAGCGCTCGGCGCCTTGATGGCTGTGGAGTGGCCCGAACGCCTGAGCTTTCGGCCTGAAGACGCCTGGACCCTGCATTTAGACCTGCTCGATCCTGACGATCCCGATGCTGGAAGGCTGGCCCGGCTCGAGCGCTAACGCTGCAGAAAGCGCTGAACGGCAGCGGCATCCGGCTGGGGGTCAATCGCCCCAGCACCACCACAGACCAAAGCCCCGCAGGCAGCGGCAAAACGCAGCATCTGCTCTGGGGACGCCGAACCCTGCACGAGCTGGTGCAGCAGACCGGAACTAAAGGCATCGCCCGCTCCCGTGGTGTCCACCACCTGGGGCGGAGCCAAGGCTTCCAGCACCCCGGACGCAGCGGCCAAATGCCACCGCACGGGGTTTCCGCCATCGGTGACCACCACATCGGGGGCTTGCGGAAGACCAGCCGAAATCGTGCTGGGGTCGGCACTGCCAAAGAGCCAGAGGGCCTCTTCCTTGGCCAGCTTCAACAGCGATGCCGCAGCCACCAGCGGCTGCATGGCGCTCAAGGCTGCCGCGTCCGGTCCCGCAGCAGGATCGCGGCGTTCATCCCAGAAGGTGGGTCGCCAATTGACATCCAAGGCAATCCGCATACCTGTGCCCTTGGCCTGATCCACAGCCCAGCGGAGGCTCTCCGCAGATGCCGCTGTAGCCAGCGGAATCGTGCCCACCAGCAACCACTGGGCTTGAGCCGCCAAGGCGGGCCAGATCGCTTGCAGCTCGGAGCAATCCAGGGCTTGATCGGAAAACCCCTGGCCCTGATCGCCGGCAAATCCCTGGAAAACCCGCTCCCCATCGGCATGGCGCCGTACAAGCACAACGCGACTGGGTCGCGTGGCATCCCGTTGCACCCCGGCAAGCTCCACGCCCCGGCTCACCATCAACCGCTCAAAGGACTCCCCAATCGCGTCCTGTCCCAAGCGGCCCACGAACGCCGAAGGCGTTCCCAAGCGAGCTAGCGCACAGGCGACATTCGCCGGGGCACCACCCAATCGGTCGTCGCAGTGATCCTGTGGTGCCGTCGCCGGATCTCCCCCCAGGGGCCCCAATCGATCCACCAGGGCCTCGCCCAGACAAATCACCTTGGGGGCTGGGTTCATCGATCAGGCCGCGTCGGTTCCCTCCTCAGGGTGGAGACGCGCCAGCAATGCGGCAATGATCCGCGCATTGGCGGCTGGGAAGGGAAAGTCGCTGAGCTGCTGGGGCTTCACCCAACGCACCTGCTGTGAGGCCAAGGGCTGCGGCTCACCGGCGCGCCACTGGCAGAGGTGCACGACAAAACGCAGACGCTTGTGGCTGTAGGCGTGATCCAGGCTGATCAACTCCTCGCCCACTTCCACCTCAATCGCCAGCTCCTCCTGCAACTCGCGGCCAATGGTGGCCTCAATGGCCTCGCCGGGTTCCTGCTTCCCTCCAGGGAATTCCCAGAGCCCGCCCAGAAGGCCCTCATTCAGGCGCTGATCAATCAGCACCTCGCCGGCGTCGTTGAGCACCACACCAACGCCGATGACCTGAAAGGGCAGTTCGCGAGGGGCTTCTTTCACGGGATAGGCGACTGGATCGCCGGAAGCGTAGGCAGCGCACTGGTCGCTCCAAGGACAGTTCTGGCAGCTGGGGTTCTTGGGGGTGCAGACCGTGGCCCCCAAATCCATCAGGGCTTGGTTGAAGGAGCGGGGCTGCTCAGGATCCAGCAGTTCAGCACTCAACTGCCAGAGGTCTTTGCTGTTTCTGGCAGGCGGCTGTGGACTGGCG
>JAAZUZ010000059.1 GCA_018623875.1 Synechococcus sp. HW_metabat.21 | reverse complement strand
GCTCAGCCGGTAGCCCCCCTGCCGGCCGCGTTTGGCCTCGACGAGCTCTGCTCGGCGTAATTGCAGGAGCAGCTGCTCGAGCATCGGAGCGGGAAGGCCCTGGGCTTCGGCGATCTCGCTGACTGAGCACCACTGGGGACTGGCCATGGCCAGGTGCAGCAACGCCTGCAGTGCCTGGAGGCCAGAGCGCCGCAACATCGCTTAGGCCGGTCGTTGCAGGCGTTCAAGGACCTGCTCGATCACATAGCCAAACAGGGCCGGGTCGGGCTCCTGTTGACCGACATCGGCGAGCCCCAGTTCCTCCCAGCGCGCATCCAGGCGCGATTCCAGCTCGGCGGGCCGCCGTAGGGGCTCACCCCAGGGGTGGTTGCGCTCGGGCCCCACCTTGGTAGTGGCATCGATGGCGAGGCGTCCCCCCAGTCCCAGCTGTTCGCTGGCGAAATCCAGGGTGTCGAAGGGAGTGTTCTCCAGGACGAACAGATCCCGTTGGGGATCCACGAGGGAACTGATCGCCCAGATCACCTGCCTCGGATCGCGAATGTTGATCGACTTGTCGACGACAACGACGAATTTGGTGTAGGTGAATTGCGGCAGAGCACTCCAAAAGGCCATGGCCGCCCGCTTCGCCTGGCCTGGGTAGGCCTTGTCGATCGCGATGACCGCAAGCTTGTAGCTGAGCCCCTCCATCGGGAGGAAGAAATCAACGATTTCGGGAATTTGTTGTCGCAGGATCGGCGTGTAGATCCGATTCAGGGCGATGGCGAGCATCGCGTCCTCCTTCGGGGGACGGCCGCTGAAGGTTGTGAAGTAGGTCGGATTCCGCCGTTGGGTGACGCACTGAATCCGCACCAGGGGTGAGGGTTCGACCCCTCCGTAGAAGCCCATGTGATCGCCGAAGGGGCCGTCGGCAAGCTCCTCGCCAGGGGTGATCGTTCCTTCGAGCACGATTTCGCTGTGGCTTGGCACCTCCAGGTCCACGGTTTTGCACTTCGCCAGTCGCACGCCCTCTCCGGCGTAGAGACCAGCAAACAGCCATTCACTCAGCT
Organism: Synechococcus sp. HW_metabat.21; assembly: GCA_018623875.1. Classification (GTDB taxonomy): domain Bacteria; phylum Cyanobacteriota; class Cyanobacteriia; order PCC-6307; family Cyanobiaceae; genus Vulcanococcus. The sequence continues at coordinate 8,295 of JAAZUZ010000059.1, read as the reverse complement.
GCACGGGGATCGGCGTGGCCGCAGCCATCACCAAGAGCGGGTGAACCCCGATGGCAACCGCGATCTCCAGGGGCTTACCCAGGGCGGCGGCTTTACGCAGGTGGCGAGCGCCACCGCGCACGCTTAACCAGTGGACCGTCATGGTGTTGATCGACTGCTGTTGCAGTCGGTAGACCCCGACGTTGGGGGTCCCGGTCTCGGGATCCTTCGTGATCACCAGGCCGAGGGTGATGATGCGGCCCGCATCACCGGGCCAGGGCCTCAGCAACGGAAGACGGTCAAGGTTGACGTCCTCGCCCTCGAAGATCTCCTGCCGGCAGGGCGGCAGCAGATCCAGGTCGGGCTTGGCCTTGAGCACATCCAGCAGGATCGAGCCAAAGCGGATGGCTTCGCGCGGTCCCTTTGGAGGCTTTGGCTGTTGCAGCAGTGCTAAGCGCTCCCCGAGGGCTTCGAGCTCCTCAGGTCGCTCCATGCCCATCGACCAGAGGACCCGCTCCAGGGTCCCCAGCAAATTGACGGCCACCGGAGTGCTCGAGCCTTTGACGTTTTCAAAGAGCAGTGCCGGCCCGCCGCAACTCATCACCCGGTCGGCAATCGCCGCGAGTTCGAGATCGGGGTCCACCGGTGCACTGATTCGGCGCAGTTGCCCCCGCGTCTCCAGCAGTTCAAGGAAGCCCCGTAGATCGCGTTGGGATCCAATCGCGTTGGCCGCAGACCCCATGGCGCTCTCAACTTTTCAGCAGGTTCTGCCTACTGTGACGCACCCCCTTGTGCCACTGCGGTCGTGCAGATCTCCTATTTCCCCACCTCGGAGAACGTTCCCAGCCTGCGCCCTGTGGCTGAGGGTGGACCGGATGCGGCCGTCGTCATCGATGTGCTGCGGGCCACCACCACCATTGCCTGTGCTTTGCAGAGTGGCGCTGAGGCCATCCAGGCCTTCGCTGACCTCGAAGCCCTCAACGAAGCCGCCAATGCATGGGTGCCTGAGCGCTGCCTACGGGCGGGTGAACGCGGCGGTCAGACGGTTGCTGGCTATGACCTCGGCAACTCTCCCCTCGCGGTCACCCCGGAGGTGGTGGGAGGCAAGCGCATCTTTATGAGCACCACCAACGGCACCCGCTCGTTGGAGGCGGTCAAGCCTGTCCCGCTTCTGGTCACCGCCTGCCTGCCGAACCGCAGCGCCGTTGCCAAGCGCTTGATTGACCATGGGGTCGAGCGTGTCTGGGTGGTCGGCAGTGGCTGGGAGGGGGACTATTCCCTCGAGGACAGCCTGGCGGCCGGTGCCGTCATCTCCGCTGCCATGGAGTTGGCCGTGTCTCCCCATGTGGGTGTTCGCTGCGCCAACGACGAAGCCCTGGCTGCCCTCGCCCTGTGGCAGCAGTGGCGCCATGACACTGAGACCTGTCTGCGGGCCGCCAGCCATGGCCAGCGGTTGATGGGTCTTGGCAACCATGACGCCGACTTCGCCTGCTGCTCAGCCGTGGACACGATGACCATGGTGCCCACCCAAACCAGTCCTGGAGTGCTGCAGGCCGCTTGATCCCATTGCGGCCACCCTTACAGTGGCCCTGGCGGCAAAACTCCAGCGTTGACAAGCTTTCTGGCTTCGGCAATTCAGCTCAACAGCAGCGCTGATCTCTCCGCCAACTTCACCGCTGCCGAAGAGCAGATCGAGTTGGCTGTTCGCCGCGGTGCGGAGCTGGTGGGCTTGCCCGAGAACTTCGCCTTCATGGGCGAAGACAGCCAACGTCTCGAGCAGGCCGCACAGATTGCGGAACAGGCTCAGCGCTTCTTGGTCACCATGGCCCGCCGCTATCAGGTGGCCCTGATGGGCGGTGGCTACCCGGTTCCCGCCGGTGCGGGGCTGACCAGCAACCGTGCCGAGCTTGTGGGTAAGGACGGTCAAATCCTGGCGACCTACGACAAGATTCATCTCTTCGACGTCGATCTTCCCGACGGCAACACCTACCAGGAGTCGGCAACCGTCCAGCCCGGAGCCAGCTTGCCTCCAGTGGTTGATGTCCCAGGGCTCTGCCGCGTCGGCCTCTCGATTTGCTACGACGTTCGCTTCCCGGAGCTCTACCGGCACTTGGCCGCTGAGGGTGCGGATTTGCTCTTTATTCCCGCTGCCTTCACCGCCTTTACCGGCAAGGACCACTGGAACGTTCTGCTGCAGGCACGGGCGATTGAGAACACGGCCTATGTGGTCGCACCTGCCCAGACCGGCCAGCACGGACCCCGCCGCCAGACCCATGGCCATGCCCTGGTGATTGATCCCTGGGGCACCGTCCTCTCCGACGCCGGCACCTCCGTCGGTCAAGCGGTTGCTCCGATTGATGTGGGTCACCGTCAGCGGATCCAGGCCCAGATGCCCAGCCTTCAGCACCGCAAACCCGCCCTGTTCTAAGGCGAGATCTGTGTCGCCGCTGACGCTGCAGCCCCCCATCAGACGCCTGTCGCGTCTGGGGCTCGCCCTGCTTCTTCCCAGTGTGACGCTCCTCTCGGCGCTGCCAGCTCGAGCGTGGAGTGCCCTCTCGGCCTGGGCGATCAGTCGCGATGGGGTTCTCGAGTTACGGACGCCACCGGCCACGCGGCTGCAGGCCTTTTTTGAGGAGGGCGGCTCTGGGATGGGGCCCCGCATCTGGGTGGATCTGCCCGGGGCCCCTCAGCGCTCGAGAACCCTGGCCGGCAATGGTGCGATCCGTGAGGTCCGCATTGGTCGGCCCACCGACAACGCCACCCGCTTGGTGATCGAGTTCAAGCCCGGCACCCGGCTGGACCCCCGTCAGATCAAGTTGGTGGGCACCGACGTCGACCGCTGGTCCATGGACTTTGGACCCAGTGTTCGCGGGCTGCGTGCCATCGGTGAGGGCCGTCTTGAGCGCCCCCAAGGTCCCAGTTGGCGCGCCCTTCCTCCACCAGCGCTCCAGCTGCCGCGCGGTCCCATTCCAAAACTGGCGGATCTTCCGTCGGTTCCCAAAGGGCGCTACACGGTGGTGCTCGATCCCGGTCACGGTGGCCCGGATCCAGGGGCTATCGGGATCAACAACCTGCGCGAGACCGATGTGGTTCTCGATGTGAGTTTGCAGGTGGCTCAAATTCTTCAAAGGAAGGGGGTGCGGGTCCTGCTCACGCGCTCGTCCGAGCTCGATGTGGACTTGCCCCCGCGGGTGGCGTTGGCCAACAACAACCGCGCGGATCTCTTTGTAAGCATCCATGCCAATGCCCTGAGCATGGATCGCCCGGATGTGAATGGTGTGGAGACCTTCTATTTCCAGGGCGGCCGTTCTTCAAGCCTGGCTCAATCCATCCAGAACCAGCTCTTAGCGGCGTCCCCTGGAACCCCGGATCGAGGTGCACGTTCCGGCCGCTTCTTTGTGATTCGCCGCACGGTGATGCCGGCAGCTCTGGTGGAGCTTGGCTTCGTTACCGGGCAACTGGATGCCCCTCGCCTAGCCGATGCCGGCTTCCGCCGGCGGCTGGCCGTTGCTATCGGTATGGGCATCCTGAATTACCTGGTGGCTTACCCATGAGTGGGGCCCCCATCGGTCTCTTTGATTCCGGCGTTGGTGGTTTGAGCATCTGGCGCCAGGTGGTCCATGCACTGCCGTCGGAGCCGCTGCTTTATGTGGCCGATCAAGCCCATGTGCCCTATGGCCATCGCTCATCGGCCGAGATTCAGGCCAACAGCCTGGCGATTGCGGAGTATCTGGTTGCCGAAGGCTGCAAGGCGATTGTGGTGGCCTGCAACACCGCGTCCGCTGTCGCGCTGGAACCGCTCCGTCAGCGCTTCTCGAACCTTCCCATTCTTGGTTTGGAGCCAGCGGTGAAGCCGGCGGTGCAGCTCACCCGCAGCGGGGTTGTGGGGGTGATGGCCACTCCAGCCACCTTTCAAGGTCAGCTGTATCGAGCCACGGTCGGTCGTTATGCCACGGCCGTTCAGGTGGTGGAGCAGGTCTGTGTCGGCCTGGCGGACCTGGTGGAGCAGGGTGAGTTGGAGGGACCGGACTGCGACGCCAGGTTGAGGGGATATCTCGAGCCCATGTTGGCCGCTGGAGCTGACACGGTTGTCTTGGGTTGCACCCACTATCCCTTCGTGATCGAGTCCATTCGCCGGTTGGTGGGTCCAACGATGGCGGTCGTGGATCCAGCTCCGGCCGTGGCCCGACACCTTGCCGATGTCCTGGCCCGGGAGGGGCTACTAGCCCCTGCTGAAAGCGGGGCGCTGGAGTCAGGTGCCCGCTACCGCTTTGCCACAACGGCCAATCCCTCGGCTTTCAACCGGGCCCTCTCACGGCTAGTGGGCGTAAGCAGCTCCAGTCAGGCCCTGATCTGGCGGCAGCATCCCGACCAATCCCTCGATCTCCACCCCGCGTAGGCAGCGGTCGGAGGCTGGGGCCTTCTAGGATCACGCCACCGCTGGGGGTCATGGCCACCGTTGCAGAGCTGCTACAGCCCGTCGAGTCCGATCTCGAGGCTCTGCTGAGTGATCTCCGCAGTCTGATTGGTGCTGGACACCCGATTCTTCAGGCCGCTGCAGAGCATCTCTTCAGCGCCGGAGGAAAGCGCCTGCGCCCCGGCATTGTTCTTCTGATTTCACGGGCCCTTGCGCCCGATGGTGAGCTCACCAGCCGTCACCGGCGCCTGGCTGAAATCACCGAGATGATCCATACCGCCTCGCTCGTCCACGACGACGTCGTCGATGAGGCTTCTACGCGCCGTGGGGTGGACACGGTCCACAGCCGCTTCAACCACCGCGTCGCGGTTTTGGCCGGTGACTTCCTCTTTGCCCAGGCCAGTTGGCACCTTGCCAACCTGGACAACCTTGAGGTGGTCAAGCTGCTGTCCCGCGTGATCATGGATCTCGCTGATGGAGAAGTGAAGCAAGGCCTCTACCGCTACGACACAGGCCAGAGCTTCGAGACCTACCTCGAGAAGAGTTACTGCAAGACCGCCTCGCTGATTGCCAACAGTGCCCGTGCTGCAGGGGTCCTGAGTGGTCTGCCTGAATCTCAGCTGGATGACCTCTACCGCTTTGGCCGCCAGCTCGGCTTGGCCTTCCAGGTGGTCGATGACATCCTCGATTTCACCGGCAGTGACCAACAGCTCGGTAAGCCTGCCGCCAGCGACCTGGCCAGCGGCTACCTCACGGCACCGGCGCTCTATGCCCTTGAGGAGCGCCCTGCGCTCGCGGGTCTGATCGAGCGCGAGTTCAACCAAGAGGGCGATCTGGAGCAAGCCCTTGAGCTGGTTCGCAGCAGCAATGCGATCCAGCGTTCCCGCACCCTGGCGGAGACCTTCGCCAATGAGGCTTACGAGGCCCTGAGTTTCCTGCCTCCGTCGGACTGCCGCACGGCTCTGTTGGAGCTGCCCGAGTTCGTTCTGAGCCGCCTCTACTGAGGCGTGCCGTTGAGTAACGGCAGCACATCGACGAGGGAGGTCAGCATCTGCAGACCCTCTCTCGGGTAGAGCTGGCGGTCGGCCCCTGGGGCCGGCACAACAAGGACGCGGCAGCCCGCCGCCAAGGCGGCCTCGGCTCCGGCGGGGGAGTCTTCAAAGGCCCAGCTGTCAGCGCAGTTCACCCCCAAGCGCTGAGCGGCGAGCTGAAAGACATCCGGATGGGGCTTGCCGCGTTTGAGTTCGGGATCGTCGCCATGGACCCGTTCTTGAATGGCCTCCAGCCAGGGGTGCGGTCTGGCTTTGAGCTGCACCGCCTCCCGGGAGCTGCTGGTGGCGAGAGCCATCGGTAAATCCAGCTCGAGGCAGCGTTGAATGAGGGCTTGGGCTCCGGCCATGGGTTGGGCCTGGATTAGGAGTGCCTCGGCGATGGGTTGGCGGATCGCCAGCAAGCCCTCCGGGCTGGGGACCTCGAGGCCGCCAGCACGAATCCAGAGACGCACCTGATCGGCGCAGTCCAGCCGCCGGCGCCCTCGCAATTGCATGAGCTCCCCATCCGTCAGCTCTCGACCGAAGTGCTGGGCCGCCCGCTGCCAGGCCTGGGCATGCAGGGGTTCGGTGTCGAGCAGCAGCCCATCGAGGTCGAACAGGCAGGCGGCGGGATGAGCCATGTCTCCATCCTGAACCCTGCAACAGCGTTACAGCCCTTCAGCGCGGGGTTTTTCCTCGCTTGAATGGCCCCATTGCGTTGTCGCTGGCCCATGTCCGAGACCGGGATCGAATCGGTGCTGAATGAGGCGCGGGTGTTTGATCCACCGGCAGCGCTTTCCGCGGCGGCTCGGATCGGCTCCCTGCAGGCCTATCGCGACCTGGCGGCCCGTGCGGAGGCCGATCCCGATGCCTTCTGGGGTGAGGCGGCACGCCAGGAGCTGCATTGGTTCAAGCCGTTTGAGACGGTCCTCGATTGGAGCAATCCCCCCTTCGCTCGCTGGTTTGAGGGGGGCCAAACCAACCTCTCTTACAACTGTTTGGACCGCCATCTCAGCGGCCCTCGGGCAGAGAAGACGGCCCTGATCTGGGAGGGCGAACCAGGTGATGTGCGCCGCTTCAGCTACCGCGAATTGCATGCGGAAGTCTGCAAAGCCGCCAATGCCCTCAAGGCCCTCGGCATCGGCAAAGGCGACCTCGTCGCCCTTTACATGCCGATGGTGCCCGAGGCGGCCATTGCGATGCTGGCCTGTGCCCGCATTGGTGCCCCCCATTCCGTCGTCTTCGGTGGCTTCTCTGCCGATGCCCTGCGCGACCGGCTGATCGATGGGGAGGCCAAAGCGGTCATCACCGCCGATGGCGGTTTCCGCAAGGACAAACCCGTTCCCCTAAAGCCTGCCGTTGACGAGGCGCTAGCGGCCAAAGGCGGCGCCCCAAGTGTCGAGCATGTTTTGGTGGTCCAGCGCATCGACTCCGGTTGTGCGATGGAGTCCGGCCGTGACCACTGGTGGCATGAGCTCGTAGCCGGCCAGAGCAGCGACTGCGCGGCTGAGCCGATGGAGAGCGAAGACCGTCTTTTCGTCCTCTACACCTCGGGCTCCACGGGCAAACCGAAGGGTGTCGTGCACACCACCGCCGGTTACAACCTCTGGGCCCACCTGACCTTCCAGTGGATCTTCGACATCCGCGAAGACGACGTGCACTGGTGTACGGCGGATGTGGGCTGGATCACCGGACACAGTTACATCGTCTATGGCCCCCTCTCCAACGGGGCGACGACGGTGATGTATGAGGGTGCACCTCGCCCCAGCAATCCGGGTGCCTTCTGGGAGTTGATCCAGAAACACCGCTGCACGATCTTCTACACCGCGCCGACGGCGATTCGCGCCTTCATGAAGAGCGGCCGTGAGGTGCCTGATCAGTACGACATGAGCTCCCTGAGGATCTTGGGAACCGTGGGTGAGCCGATCAACCCGGAGGCCTGGATCTGGTACCGCGATGTCATCGGCGGTGGTCGCTGCCCGATCGTCGACACCTGGTGGCAGACGGAAACCGGTGGGGTGATGATCAGCCCTCTGCCGGGAGCAACCCCGACGAAGCCGGGTTCTGCGACCCTGCCCCTGCCCGGAATTCAGGCCGACATCGTCGACCATGACGGCAACTCCCAAGGCGCCGATCAAGGGGGTTACCTCGCCGTCCGCCGTCCCTGGCCGGGAATGATGCGTACGGTCCACGGCGATCCGGACCGCTTCCGCATGAGCTATTGGGAGGAGATTCGCCCGGCCGATGGCTCCCACATCTATTTCGCTGGTGACGGCGCCCGCCGCGATGCCGATGGCTACTTCTGGGTGATGGGCCGCGTGGACGACGTGATCAACGTCAGTGGCCACCGTCTCGGGACAATGGAAATTGAAAGCGCCCTGGTGAGCCACCCCGCCGTGGCGGAATCCGCAGTGGTGGGCCGCCCGGACGATCTCAAGGGCGAGGGCGTCGTGGCCTTCGTCACCCTTGAGGCCGGTCGTAGCGGTGATGACGCCTTGATCGCAGAGCTGCGCAGCCATGTAGGCAAGGAGATCGGTCCGATCGCCAGGCCGGATGTGATCAAGTTCAGCGACGCTCTACCCAAGACCCGCAGCGGCAAGATCATGCGCCGCATCCTTCGTTCCTTGGCCGCCGGTCAGGAGGTCAGCGGCGACACCTCAACCCTTGAGGATCGCTCCGTCCTCGATCAGTTGCGGGTCTGATCTAGGGGCTTCCACCACTGCAGCAGTTGATCGGCCAATTGATCCACTTCCCTCTGCCGGGCTGGATCATCGGCCCACCCCCCCAGCAGGTTTTGGCGTAGACCGGCGCTGGCGGGGGTGAGGTGATCTCCCGTTCGCTCAATCAACTGCGAGTGGTCGCGGCTGC
>JAAZUZ010000058.1 GCA_018623875.1 Synechococcus sp. HW_metabat.21 | reverse complement strand
CTTTGGCAGGGGGGCAGCTGGTCGGCGGGAAGAGCGAGCAGCTCCACCTGGGCCGGCTGCATTGAGGGCTCCGCCTCACCCTTAAAGCGCTGGTCCCGGAACAGGACCAATCGAACTGCTTCCGCCATCGCCGAGGTGGCCGCCGCCGGCGCCAAGCCCTCGAGGGGCAGGGCGAGACCCACGCTGCTGGCGCCACTGCCGCTGGCGGCTTTGGTGCCGCTGGCGGCCGCTTTGCGCAGGTTCTCGAGGTTGAATTCGGCGGCGGCACCCAGGCCCACCAGCACCAGGGTGCTGGGCTCTTGATTGAGCAGCTCCAGCACGAGGCTTTCACCGGGTTTGGCCTTGAAGCGGCGGCGCTCCATGCGCTCGGCAAGGGCGTCACCGAAACGGGCTTTCAGCAGCTCGCGGGTGCTGTCTCCAGGGGCATCGCTGAACAGACCCACCACCAGGGCCTCCCCCGTCCAATCGCGGGCGGTGGCGCTGCTGCAGCGGATCTCCATGGCCATCTCAAGCTCAATGGGCGCGATGGTAGAGCGATCAGCTCGGCTCGGCCGTGAAGGGGGTGGCCCAGCGGCCGCGGGTTTCCTTGTTGAAGGGGGGCAGCCAGTGGCGAATTAAGGCCTGCTCGAGCGCTTGCCGCGCCCGGCGTTCGCTGGGGGCGTCGTGCCAGAAGCGGATGCTGAGCTGGGCCTGCAGGCCGGCCTGCTGCAGGGCCTCGCCGTAGGCCGCCAGGTAGTCCTTGCAGTCGTGCTCGCCTTTCCAGCGGCGGTCCGCCTGCTTGGTCTCCCCGACGTAGAGCAGGAGCGACCCCTCGAGATGGGGCGGCCGGTCCAGGACGAAGTAGAGGGCGGCGCCATCGAGCTGGCGCTCCGGCCAGCGCCAGAACTGCAGGTGCTGCGGGGCCAGTTGCAGCGGGTCCAGACGCTGCACCGCGGCGGCGCCGATGCTGCTGCCGCCAAACAGGTCCATCTGGCCCGGGGCGAGCTGGCGGCCGCTGGCCACCGCCTCAAAGCGGGGTCCCTGGAAATCAAGCAGGCGTTGCTGCCAGTCGATCAGCTGATGCTCCTGCAGTGGCAGGCTTTCGCCGCCGCCCCCGCTGGCGGGGGTGGAGCCAAAGAGTTCGCCTTGGCGTCCCATTCCTTAGGCCGAGCGGGGGAGCTCGGGACCCGCTGACCCCTGGCCAAAACGCACCTTGCCGATCAGGTCTTCCACGATCGCGGCGGGGAGTTGCAGCCGTTGTTGCAGGTCGGCGAGGTCCTGGAACGGGGCCCGTTGGCGCTCCCGCAGCAGCCGTTGGCGCCGCTCGGGGCTCAGCTGCGGCAGCTGCCGTTCCAAGGCTTGGGCGGGCGCACGGTTGAGATCAATCAAGAGGGGCCGGACGGTGGTCGGGGCCCCATCGCCGTACCAGCGGAATTGCAGCAGGGGTTCCCAAATCGCAACCACGGAGGCGGGCAGATCCAGCAGGCGCTGCAGATCCTCCGGGCCACTGAGTTGCACGCCCCCTTGCTGCAGCCGCAGCAGCAGGTCGACCTGATCCCGCTGGATCTGGGGCAGGCGTAACCAGTCATCAGCACTGGCCCGGTTCACATCCAGCCGCCAGCCCAGGGCCGCCGCATGTTGCACCTCCTGGGCGTTGGCGAGCCGCAGGTTGGGGTTGTGCTCGAGTTTCAGTTCGAGCAGGTCCTGCTCGACGCGCTCCTCGAGGGGGCGCGGTGCCGGCGCTGCGGGGCGGGCGGGCGTCTGACGCCGGGGCAGTTGTCCGGTCGCTTCCAGCAGGCCCCGAGCCAGAGGATCCAACCAGTGGCCTCGGCCCATGGCGGTGTCGGGTGCGGCGGAACTGCCCGACCTTAACGAGGGTCTGGCCACTCGACCAAGCCGAGTCGAATTCCCTGCACCGCGGCCTGGATGCGGCTCTTGGCGTTCAGTTTGTGAAAGATGTGGCGGACGTGGTCCTTCACCGTCTCGACGGAGAGGTGCAGTCGCCTGCCGATGCCTTGGTTCTCGGTCCCCGCCGCCATCAGCTGGAGGATGTCCACCTCCCGTGGGGTGAGCTGAGCCAAGGGGTGGCCTGGGCCATCGGCAAAGGCTTCGAAATAGCTCTTGCCCAGGTTGCGGTCGAGATAGAGCCCGCCGGTTTGCATGGAGCGAATCGCGGCCAGGACGCTCCCAAACCCCAGGTTGCTCTCCAGGCAGAGCCCATCGCAGTTCGCCTGGAGGGCCTGGTGAATGGCCATCAGACGCCGGGGCTGGGTGACCACCATCAAGGTCGCGGGCGGCTGAGCTAGGGCTTTGGCTTGGGCGACCAGGCTGCCGCCATTGCCCTGCTCGAGGCGGTCCGTGCAAATCAGCACGTCGGCCTGCGTCTCGGCCAGCTTCTGGAGACCTTCCTCTTGGGTGGTCACCGCGCCGACGATCTCGGGGCCCGTCTGCAGGGCCGCGATGAACAGGGTTAGGGCCAGCCTGGAGCCGCTACAGACCACGACGCGGGAGTGGCCCAGCAGCACGTTGCCCGCCGCCACGTTGTCCCGCACGGCCGCAAGGGAGGGGGTGTAGTCCATCGCGAAGGGGAGCCCACTGTTCACTGTGTGCACGGGCGAAGGTCTTGGCAGCCCATTACGCCTATCCGCACTCGTCAGGGCCGGCCGGGCTCATCAGAATCGCCGTGCCCACCCGGCTCAGCGTGATGGCGTTCTTTGAATCCGAGATTGTTCAAGAGGAAGCCAAGCGCCTGTTCGGCGACTACCAGCAGCTGATGCAGCTGGGTGGGGAGTACGGCAAGTTCGATCGCGAAGGCAAGAAGCTCTTCATCGAGCGGATGGAGGCGCTGATGGACCGCTACCGCGTCTTCATGAAGCGCTTTGAGCTCTCCGATGACTTCCAGGCCAAGCTCACCGTCGAGCAGCTCCGCACCCAGCTCAGCCAGTTCGGGATGACCCCCGATCAGATGTTTGAGCAAATGCAGCGCACCCTGGACCGCATGAAGGGGGAGCTGGAAGCCGAATCCTGAGCCCCGTCTGCGTACGATCCGACCCCAGATAAAAGGGCGGAAATGGCCAAGGGCGAGTGGGGACTGCCGCAGTGGTTAGAGCGCGGTGTCGCCGACCTTTTCCCCACGGGTACGGAAGCCAGTGATGCTGATCAACAGCTCGCCGCCCGCCTCGCGGAGGCTGAGAAGGAGGGGCGTCCCCTGCGGGTCAAGCTTGGCATCGACCCGACCGGCAGTGACATTCACCTGGGTCACTCGATCCTCTTCCGCAAGCTGCGGGCCTTCCAGGATGCGGGCCACACGGCGGTTCTGATCATTGGCGACTTCACCGCGCGTATCGGTGATCCCACGGGCAAAAGTGCCACCCGCGTTCAGCTAACGGCTGAGCAGGTCGAGGCCAATGCCCGCACCTATCTCCAGCAGCTGGGCCAAGGCCAGGATCCCGCCCACGCCCTGCTGGATTTCGAGACCCCGGGGCGCCTGGAGGTGCGGCGCAACAGCGAATGGCTGGCCTCCCTCGACCTGCCCAAGGTGATCGAGTTGTTGGGGATTTCGACCGTCGGTCAGATGCTGGCCAAGGAGGACTTCGCCAACCGCTACGGCTCCGGCACCCCGATCTCCCTGCACGAGTTCCTTTACCCGCTGCTGCAGGGCTACGACTCCGTGGCGGTTCAGGCCGACTTGGAGTTGGGGGGGACGGACCAGAAGTTCAACGTCGCCATGGGCCGCGACCTGCAGCGTCATTTCGGCCAGCGCACCCAATTCGGGATGCTCCTGCCGATCCTGGCGGGCCTCGATGGTGTGCAGAAGATGAGCAAGAGCCTCGGGAACACCGTCGGTCTGGCGGAGGATCCGCTCTCGATGTACTCGAAGCTCGAGAAGGTGCCCGATGCGGCCGTTGAGGAATACCTCACCCTGCTGACCAACTTGGATCTGGCGGCCTTGCCGGAGAACCCGCGGGAGCGTCAAAAGGCGATGGCCCGGGAGGTGACCCGCCAGCGTCATGGTGAGGCGGCCGCCCAGCAGGCCCAGGCCGATGCGGGCAAGTTGGTGGGTGGTGCCAAGGGCAGCGGTGCGGCCGATGCCGAGGTCCCGGAGGCTTCACTGGCCGAGGTGAACTTCCCGGCGAAGGCCTTCTACCTGCTCAGTGCGGTCGGCATCTGTGCCAGCAGCAGCGAAGCGCGCCGCCAAATCCAGGGCGGTGGCGTCAAACTCGACGGCGAGAAATTGGCCGATCCCAACCAGGAATTTGCCGCCGCAGCCGAGCTCGAGGGCAAGGTGCTGCAGCTCGGGAAGAAGACCTTCCGGCGGCTGGTGGCGGGTTAGACCGCGCTCACCACACCCGATTGAATATCGAAGAAGGCCGGCTGGATGCGCACCTTCCCGCTGGCCTGGGCCTCCGCCAGGCTCGGGCTGCGTTTCACCAGTTGTGCGGCCGCGTAGCGCGCATTGCCTTGGATGGCCTGGGTGAGGTCGTCGTTGGGTTGCAGCGATGCGCGGATCGGCTGGACCAGGTCCTCTAGCAGCGGCGTGAGTGGATCCGTGCCCATGGCTGCAGCGACGGCGCCACAGCGGCTGTGGCCCATCACGACGATCAAGGGCACCTCGAGGGCGGCGACGGCAAATTCCAGGCTGGCGATGCCGTCGTTGAAGGCGCTGTTGCCGGCGACTCGCACCTGAAAGAGTTCACCGGAGCCGGCACCGAACATCCACTCCGGCGCCACCCGAGCATCGGCGCAGCTGAGTAGGGCGGCCCAGGGGCGCTGGCCTTGGGCCAGGGCTTGGGGATCGATGTGGCAGCTGGCATCAAAGATCGCCTGCTTGATCTGCATCCGCTCCTTGGGATTGCTCGATTGGATGCTGCGCTGCCAGGACTTGCTGAACACCTGGTTGCGCTTCAGCATCCATGTCCAGGGATCCCCGTCTGGGCTGCAAGCTTCAAGGTCTTGGCGCAGCTTCTGAGCCTCCTGAGCCACGGCTTGACCCATGGCGGTGCTCCCTGCAACGGCCAGTCCGAGGGCCTGCAGGGCATGGCGACGGCTAACGGGCATCAGAACGCACGCGTTTCATCAAAACCTGCGCAGCGATGCCGCCGCTGGCTGGGGTTGGATGGGTTTTGTGATCTAGAGGCTGCGCAGCACCGCCAGATCTTCCGCATCCAATGGTGTTGGGATGCCGTGCTCGAGCAGGTCCGCGAAACCGCCATCGCGGCTGAGGACCGTGATCAGATAGGCCCGTCCCGGTCCTGGATTCTCCAGGTCGTGGACGGCGTCGCCGGGGACGCTCACGAAGTCCCCGCCGCTGGCGGTGATGGAGGCGTCGCCCACGTGGAAGACGACCGTGCCGCGCAGCACAAAGAAGAGCTCCGCCGCCTGGTGATGGATGTGGGCCGGGACCCGGTCGCAGGGGTCATGCACCTCCAGAAATTGGGTGCACCCACCGGCTTCTGGCTTGCTGAGCAGGGCAAGGCGGCAATGGTCATCGCTGCCCAGCCGGTAGCCCTGGAGCTGCTCGGGATGCAGAACCCTTGGACCCATCGGCGTGGCCAGGCGTTGCCCCCATGCTGGGCCTCCGTCTGGGAATGCGCCAGGACAGTTCGTAGCCTGAGATCTCCATTGAGAGCGGATCTCCCGTGACCAGGCCAGCCGCCGAGCGGATCATCGTTGCCCTCGACGGGATGGCCCCCGAGCAAGCCCTGGCCTTCAGCCGGAGCGTGGAGGGCTTGCGTTGGGTGAAGGTCGGCCTGGAGCTCTTCGTTCAGGCGGGTCCGGACGTGGTGGCCCAGCTGCGGGAGCAGGGCTTGCGGGTCTTCCTGGACCTGAAGTTCCACGACATCCCCGCCACCATGGCCGGCGCCTGCAGGCGTGCTGCAGGTCTGGGGGCGGAGCTCATCACCGTTCATGCCTGCGCCGGTAGTGAGGCCCTGCGGGCGGCCCAGGCCGCGGCCAGCGAGGCGGCGCAAGCGGCCGGGTTGGCTTCCCCCACCCTGCTGGCGGTCACGGTGCTCACCAGTTGGGAGGAGCAGCGCCTGCAGCGGGAATTGGCCCTCTCTCAGACCATTGCCGAGCGGGTGCCATCCCTGGCGCAGCTTGCGGCAAGTGCTGGCATTGGCGGTTGCGTCTGCTCACCCCTGGAGGCCGCCAGCCTGCGGGCCCAACACCCCGAACCGTTTGCCTTGGTGACCCCAGGGATTCGCCCCAAGGGCACCGCTGTGGGGGATCAAGCCCGGGTGCTTGGTCCCGCTGAGGCGATCGCCGCTGGCGCCTCCCAGCTCGTCATCGGCCGCCCGATCACCAAGGCTGAGGACCCCTCGGCGGCCTTCGCCGCCTGCTGCGCCGAGCTGGCCTAGGCGAGGGCCGACCTGGCGGGACTGAGCTCGCCGTAGAGCCGCTCCAGCTGGTCGATGTTTTGGGTGAGGGTGTAGCGCTCGAGGGCCCGCTGGCGGGCGCGCCGTCCCAGCTCTGCGGTGAGCACTGGCTGATCCCTCAGTACCGGCAGCAGGGTGCGCAGCTGGGTGGTCACCCCTTGCGTGCTGATCACGATTCCGGCGCCGCCTTCCAGGACCTCCCCATCGGCGCCCGCATCGGTGGCGACGCAGGCGGTGCCGCTGGCCATCGCCTCCAAAAGCGCCAAGGAGAGCCCCTCCACCAGGGAAGGCAAGAGGAAGACCTCGGCGAGCTGCAGCAGGGCCAGGCGGACGCTCTGGTCAGGTTCATGGCCCCACCAGAGGATCCCGGCGTCCTCGCCGTAGTTCTGCATCAGTGATTGGCGCATCGGGCCATCGCCTACCACCACCAGCCGGCAGCCGTTGGGCTGGACCAACTTCCAGGCCCGCAGCAGCGCTTCGACGTTCTTCTCCGTCGCGATCCTGCCCATGTAGAGGAACACCCGCTGGCCGCTGAAGCGTTGGCGCAGCTCTTGGAGCCGCTCGGAGGGCTCGGCCGGGTTGCCGGGGGTCCAACGCTGGGGATTCACCCCGTTGGGAATCACCGCCAGGCGTTGGCTGGGGACCCCAAGCCGCATCAGCACATCGGCTTGTAATTCCGAGAAGACCACCACCCGGTCGTACTTGGCCAGGGAGGGGGCGTAGAGCTGATAGGTCAGCTGTTGGGTGCCGGCGCTGAGGTTGCGCAGACTCGCGTCAAACGGGGGGTGGAAGGTGGCGACCAGCGGCAGTCCCAGCTGCTGGCAGAGGTCAGGGAGCCTGAAATCCAGGGGCGAGAGGGTCAAGCTGGCGTGAACGAGATCCGGCCGCAGCCGCTCCAGTGATTCCCGCAGTTCCCGCTGGGCCCCCGGCGAAGGAATCGTGTACACCTGGGATTTGACCAGATACGGCAGCACGACATCGGGGCTGCTGGCTGCTCCAGTGCTGGCTGTTTCGGTGCTTGTGCTGCCGGAGCTGTCGAAGTGAATGAAGCTGATCTCGTGGCCGCGATCCCGCAGGGCCTCGGTGGTGGTCAGGCCGTAGGTGACGTTGCCGCAGAAGGGTGACTTTTTGCCCAGCCAGGCGATGTGGGTCACGCAGCGGCTACTCGACCAAGAGTCGAAACTAGCAGCGTTTCCACGGCTGCTCGAGCAGCGCGGCGGCCACCGCCAGGCCCGCTAAGGCCCAGAGCACTGGCAGGAGTCCGTAGCGGCTGACGATGGCTCCGGCCAGCACCAGCGGCAGGCTTAAGGCGATGTTGATCAGGTTGTTCTGCAGGCCGAAGACCTTGCCCCGCATCGATTCGGGGGTGTCTTCTTGAATCGTGGTCTGGGCGGGGATGGCCAGCAGGGCGGCGCCGATGCCGAGCACCGCGCAGAGGGTGAGGGTGAAGACCAGGCTGCCCCGGAGTTGCCCGAGCAGCACCAGGCTCCAGGCGATGGTCCCCAGGCCAGCGGAGGCCAGGCGACGGCGGTTGAAGCGATGGCCGATCTGGGCTACCGCGACGGCGCCCAGGGCGAGGCCGATGCCACTCATCGCCAGCAGGGTCCCGAATTGGGTGGGGCCGAGCTGACGGATGGCCGAGGCCAGGCTGATGGCCAGGACATAGAGCGCCGCTAGCAGGCTGTAGAGCAGCACCAGCTGGAGCATGGCGCTACGCACGCTGGGGCGCTGCTTGAGCACCTCCAGACCGTCGGAGATCTCCCTCCAGATGTTCTCGTCGTGGCTGCGCCGTGGGGTTTCCTCGACGCGGATCCAGGCAATCGAGAGGGCCGCCAGGCCGTAGCAGAGGGGCAGCAGCGCGAACTCGCCGTTGGCGATGCCCAGGGCCCCCAGGCCGTACTTGAGGGCCCGCAGGATCGGATCGCCGAGGGCAAAGCCGACGATCGTGGCAGCCATGCTCGTGGCTTGGTAAAGCGAGTTCGCCGCAAGCAACTGGCGCGTCGGCACCAGCATCGGGATCGCGGCCTGCTCCGCCGGGGCGAAGAACTGAGTCAGCACCGACTCCAGAAAGGTGATCACCAGCAGGGCCCAATAGCCCCAGCTGAGCCCAAGCCAGTGGGGACCATCCAGCAGGCAGAAGGGCGTCAGCAGGGCTAGGCCGGCGCGGATGCCGTTGCTGGCCACCATCACTTCGCGTTTGCGCCAGCGATCGGCCCAAACCCCAGCCACCAGCCCGAGGACCATGGCCGGGATGGTGTTGGCCACGTAGATCCCGGTGGCGAGCAGGGTGATCCATTGCGCACGGCCCTCGATGCTCAGGTTGAAGGCACCGGCGGCCTCCACCAGCGCTCCGCTCTCCGGTGGTGTCGCCCCCGCCCAGTACTGGGCGATCAGGAACACCATTAAGACGATGTAGAACTTGTCCGCCAGCTGGCTGAAGATCTGCCCAAGCCAGAGCTTGCGGAATTCGGGCAGGGCCAAGACCCCTTGTAGTCCCGAATTTTCTCCTGGAGACCGCGGGTCGTCGCTCACGTTCTTCAGGACCTTTCGGCTACCGATGATGCCCCATCGTTGAAGCACTGCCTCAACATCCGCCAGGAGCGGGCGCTGCGGTTGAGGTGTTCGCGGCACCAGAGCTCGAGCAGTTGCAGCAGCCGCAGCCAGACCCACTCGGGCCCCATGAGCTCTCCGTCGCGCTTGCGGGGTAGGGCTGGCCGCAGCAGGCGTTGCAGCAGGGCGAGCTCGGAGGCATTCAGCACCATCTGGGCGCCGGGTACGGCACCGATGACAAAGCCTTCACTGGGCAGCAGGCTGCAGCGCCACTCCCAATTTCCCAGGGGCGGCTCCAGTGGGAGTCCGCTGCGGCAGCACTCCGCCAGGGGGAGGGCATAGCCCCCAAGGGCCAGCAGGTGCGTGAGGCCCTGAACGCTGATGGCCAGCGCTTCGAGGTTGTCCTGTTTGTCCTTCACGACCAACTCCAGTCGGGACAGCTGCACCAGCAGGTCTTCGAGGACTCCTTCAATCGCGTCGCCGCT
>JAAZUZ010000211.1 GCA_018623875.1 Synechococcus sp. HW_metabat.21 | reverse complement strand
TTGGCGAATCGGCATGCGCCTTTGTTCGATGAACATCCCATCGTTCATGGCGACCCGCAGGCTGATCATGGCCAGCAAACCCCAGGACTTCACGCAGCGATGACGCGTTGCCGGTGTTGTCCCGCAGCTCAGATCGAGCTGACGTTGTGATTGCTACGGCCTCTGCAATTCAGCTGGCGATCGCTTGATCGGTTCGCGGTTGGGCGGCCGGTCTCGTGCAGTCGGCTCCCTTGGCACTGCGCTTTCGGTTCGTTGGTTTCTTCAGCTCTCTGAGCTCGAGCGGAATCCGAGATGGTTCGTTGTGGAGCCTGTGATCTGGGGTCATCGTGGAATCCCAGGGTCCTTCGAAGACTGCCAGCTCCAGATCAGCTGACAAGGGTCTGGGCTGTTTGCACATTGAAGGGGGCGTAATCGAGGTCGATCGATGACACAGCGACTGGTCTTGGCCCTGATCTTTGTCCTTGGTTTGTTCCTGTCCCCGGTCTTCGCCCAATCCACTTTGTCTACGTCCGCCGATTCCCAGGAGCAGCTCACGGATTGGCAGCGAAGGGAGCTGGAACGCCAACAACGCAAGCGGATGGAGGCCAGGCGTTGCATCAGTGATTGGCGCCTGGGTCTGTGCAGCCGCTCCTACCGTTAATCCCTGCATCGGGGGATGTCGGGTGGAGGAGTTCAGTGGCGTGTCCGTGGCCCTGATCGCCCTTGGGCTCAGTGCCACCTGGGTCGTGCTCTTTTACGGGTTCACGCGAACGACCCGCTACGAGACCGAACGCACCCAGATGAATCGCGTACGCAGACAAGTCATGGCCGCACTGAGGGATCGGGCCGATTGACAACGCAATGATCCGCGCCTAGTACAGGTGTACTTGCGCCGGGTTGATGGCTCCTGTTGCTTCCCCTTACGCCACGTTTCGGGCTTCCGACTGGATCTGGCCGGCTGCGTCCTCTCCATCGCCTTCATGTCAGGCCACGGTTGGCTCCAAGATCCCTCCACGCACGCGACCAAGCGTTTCCACCGCGACCAAAAAAGTTGGGCGCAAGACCCGATGGTCTTCGTCGATTCAGGGCGACCTCTTCCAGGGCAGCCCCCTTTGCTCCAATCCCGTGATCACCTCCACCGAGACCAGGCAATTGAGCTTTGGCGGACTCTTCTAAAGCGCGGCTGGACC
Source organism: Synechococcus sp. HW_metabat.21 (assembly GCA_018623875.1). GTDB lineage: Bacteria > Cyanobacteriota > Cyanobacteriia > PCC-6307 > Cyanobiaceae > Vulcanococcus. Next base: position 1,660 of record JAAZUZ010000211.1, on the reverse strand, counting down.
GAAGTCAGGCCCCAGTGGGGCCTTGAGCTTGAGGTTTAGGTCAGCGCGCGAGGACGCTCTGAATCCGCTCCTCCAGTTCGAGAGCGCTCAAGCCAGTCACGACAAAGACCTCCTGGGCGCTGCTGCCCCGGCGAGCAACCAGCTTCCATCCGCCGAGAATCGGAATCGAGACCTTCAGGCGCAACTCCGGGGCCCGTCCCTTGACCCGGGAAATCACAGCGGGGGTGATCGTGTCGATCTCGGGCACCCGCGACAGCTTCTTCAGGCAGGGAATCAAGCCCTCCAGATAGGTGCTGTGGGTGATGACCAGCCGTCCCATGGCGGGCACCCTAGAAACGCAAGCCCGTAGCCGGATGGAGCTGCCGCTGCTAAAGATGCTGTCCCCTCGTTTTGCCGCATGGCAGGCCAGCAGGCTCCGGAGCTGCGCGAGCAGTTGCGTCAACGGCTCAGTCACGAGCTCGGTGGCGCCGCCCAGTTGGTGAGCCTGGAGCGCAGTGCGGACCAGAGCGTGAAGGGTGTGGCGGTCTGCTCCGGTCGGATCTTGAGCTTTGTCCTCGACGCCGAGCAGGAGCGTCTGCGCACCCTGCCGATGTTTGAGCTGCTGCAGCGGCGCTTCGCCTGAAGCCCTGGTTCAGCCCCGCTCGACGGGTGCCATCGTCAGCCCCTCGGCGCCAAGGAGCTGGTGGTAGAGCTCGGCCTGCTCAAGCGGTCCGCTCCAGACGACGGCTGAGCCCTGAGAGTCGATCTGATGGGCCAACTCCCAGGCGCGGTCAGAGACCATGCCAGGGATGTGTTTGACCAGCACCTCCACAACGTGCTGAAAGGTGTTGTGGTCGTCGTTCAGCACGATGACCCGACCCGTTGGATAGGGCGCTCGGACCTGTTGTCGATCCATGACGGCCTGGCCGCCAGGAGAGGAGCTGATGGAGCGGATGGATTGCATCTCGAAACAGCCAGCAGGTCTGCACTCAGTTTGGGCCATGGCCCTGGTTAAACTCACCGAAATGCTTGCCGCACAACGATGCTGATCACCGTGGGCTGGGCCGCTCTTGCTGCCGCTTTCACCTTCTCGATCGCCATGGTGGTGTGGGGTCGCAATGGCGACGGCACCCTCAACTTCTGAGCCTGAGCTTCGGTTCGCTCAACCGTGATTGAGTCGATCAACATCAACAGTGTGCTGGCGGTGACCACTGCCGCACTGTTGGTTTTTGTCAGCGGTGGGGTCTTGTATCTCTCCACCGTCGAATGGCGCGACCGTCGCCGACGCCAACAGCCGGTTCAATCCTCCGCTCGCGCCCGTAAGTGACGCACGAGCCGGGGGTTTTTGAACCTTGGGCCTGGAACCGATCTGCGGAGTTGTTGGTCTCAGCTCCGGATCGTCCCGGTTTGCTTGCTTCACCGACCTGGACCCCTGAGCGGCAGCAGCAGCTTCAGTCAGCCGTTCGCCTGAACCCAGGCAGCCTCGAGTCCATCCGGGCTGCCCATTCCCTTCTGGGATGCACCGACGCACCCACGCTGCAAGCGCAAGCCGATGCGCTGCGCCGCTCGCTCGCAGGCGAGATGGTCAGCTATGTGGTGAACCGCAATCTGAACTTCACGAACCACTGCGTTCAGCACTGCAGTTTTTGTGCGTTCCGCCGCGATGCCGGTGCGGCGGGCG
>JAAZUZ010000210.1 GCA_018623875.1 Synechococcus sp. HW_metabat.21 | reverse complement strand
GCCCGTTTAGAAAGTTCGGTCGCCAGCTTGACCCGCTGGGCCTCACCACCGGAGAGGGTTGGCGCGGGTTGGCCGAGCTTGACGTAACCCAAGCCCACATCCACCAAGGTGCGCAGCCGGTCGGCGGCCTGAGGAATCGCTGAAAACACCTCGCAGGCCTGCTCCACCGTCATCTGCAGGACATCGGCGATGGTGTGGCCCTTGTATTTGACCTGCAACGTCTCGCGGTTGTAGCGAGCGCCCTTGCAGACGTCGCACTGGACGTAGACGTCGGGCAGGAAGTTCATCTCGATGACATTCACGCCCTGGCCGCTGCAGGCTTCGCAGCGACCACCCTTCACGTTGAAGCTGAACTGTCCGACGGCGTAACCGCGGGCCTTGGCCTCCACCGTGGCCGCAAAAACCTGACGGATCGGATCAAAGGCTCCGGTGTAGGTCGCCGGGTTGGAGCGAGGCGTCCGGCCAATCGGCGATTGGTCGATCACGATCACCTTGTCGATCGCCTTGATCCCCTTGAGGTCATCAACCCCAGCCGGGAAGGGCACTTTCATCCCAAGCTTGTGCTCCAGCGCAGGGTGCAGGAGCTCGTTGACCATGGTGCTCTTACCGCTGCCACTCACCCCGGTCACACAGACCAAGCGTCCCAAGGGAAACTCCACGTCGAAGCCGCTGAGGTTGTTGCGGGCGCAACCCACCAGCGTGAGCTTGCGGGACCCGTTGGCGCGGCGTTCAGCGGGAGTGGGAATAGCCCGTCGGCCACTCAGATAGGCACCGGTCAACGACTCCTCGGCCGCCAACAAGGTCCCGAAATCACCCTCGGCAACGATCTTGCCGCCATGGACCCCAGCTCCAGGTCCGATATCGACGATGTAGTCGGCGGCGCGAATCGTGTCCTCGTCGTGTTCCACCACGATCAAGGTGTTGCCCAGATCCCGGAGCTTCACCAGGGTGTTCAGCAGCCGGTCGTTGTCGCGCTGGTGCAAACCGATGCTCGGCTCGTCGAGCACGTAGAGCACCCCCGTCAGACCCGCACCGATCTGGGTGGCCAGACGGATCCGCTGAGCCTCACCACCCGAGAGGGTCATCGCTGGGCGATCCAGGCTCAAGTAATCCAGGCCCACGTCCAGCAGGAACTTCAGGCGCATGCGGATCTCCCGCAGCACCAGATCGCCAATTTGGATTTGACGAGCATTGAGCAAGGCAGGGCCCTCGATGCCCATCAGCTCTTCGATCCGGCGCAGGCTCTCGCCAACACTGCTGTTGGTCAGCTCGTGGATCCGGTAAGGGCCCACCCGCACAGCCAGGGCTTCGGGCTTCAGGCGCAAACCATGGCAGCTGGCGCAGGGCACCAACTCCAGATATTTCTCAAGCTTCTGGCGAATGGACTCGCCACTGGCGTCGCGCAGCTGGCGCTCGAGGATCGGCAGGATTCCTTCGAAGGGCCGCAGGTAGGTCTGGTTTTTCTTGTAGCGGCTGTCGGCCTGAATGGGGATCGGTTCCCGTGAGCCATGCAGCAGGACGTCCTGCTGCTCCGCCGTCAGCTCATTCCAAGGCGTCTTGATCTCAAAGCCAAAGGCTTCTCCCACCGAATAGAGCAAGGAGAAGTAATAGGAGTTGTCCTTTTCGGCCCAGGGAGCAACAGCCGCATACACCGGCAATGAAGGATCCGGAATGACCCGCTCTTTGGTGAATTGGCGCAGATGGCCAATGCCATGGCAATCCGCGCAGGCGCCATAGGGACTGTTGAAGGAGAAGAGTCGCGGCGAGAGCTCCTCCATCACCGCGCCGTGGACGGGGCAGGCGAAGTTCTCGGAATAGAGGCGCTCCTTCTCAACCTCCGGTGGCAACTCTTCCCCGGACTTCGGCACCACTTCGACCAAGGCAAGACCGTCACCGCGCTTGAGCGCCGTACGCAGGGAATCGGTCAGGCGCTCCTGAATGCCCTCACGGGCCACCAGGCGATCCACCACCACCTCGATGTTGTGGGAGTGGTTCTTGTCGAGCTCAATGTTGTCGGCGAGTTCACGCACCTCGCCATTGATCCGCACCCGGGCAAAGCCCTCGGCCACCAAGCCGGACAGCAACTTGACGTGGGTGCCCTTCTTGCCGCGAACCACAGGGGCGAGGAGCTGGTAACGGGTCCCCTCCGGCAGGGTGAGGATCTGGTCCACCATCTCGTCGATGGACTGGGGCCGAATCGAGCGATCGCACTCAGGGCAGTGGGGCTCGCCGGCTCGACCAAACAAGAGACGCAGATAGTCCTGGATCTCCGTGACCGTTCCCACCGTGGAACGGGGGTTATGGCTCGTGGATTTCTGGTCAATCGAGATCGCGGGCGAGAGGCCCTCGATCGCATCCACATCGGGCTTATCGACCTGGCCGAGGAACTGCCGGGCGTATGCAGAAAGACTCTCGACGTAGCGGCGCTGGCCTTCCGCAAAAATCGTGTCGAAGGCCAGCGAGCTCTTACCGCTGCCGCTGACCCCGGTGAAGACCACCAGCTGGTTGCGGGGAACCGTGACGTCGACGTTCTTGAGGTTGTGTTGGCGGGCGCCCCGCACCCGAATCACATCCTCTAAGGAGCCGCCGTTGAGGGCCTGAAGCGCAGCCTTCTCGTTCACGCTTTTGGCGAGGGCGCGGGGCATCCAGGCGGCTCGAAGAGGGGTGGAGTCTAGGCAGCGCGTTTGAGCAGGCTGGCCGCGTAGCTCCTGGTCTCGCCGAAATCGCCGCCGGCCAATTCCGCCAGCTCCGCCTGGCGGGCCTGAGTGTCCCGCAGTTGGGACACTCGCGTGTGGGTCGCACCGTCCCGCACCTCCTTCGCGACCTGGAAGT
>JAAZUZ010000209.1 GCA_018623875.1 Synechococcus sp. HW_metabat.21 | reverse complement strand
TGGCTGACCTGGCCGACGATGCCGCCGAAGCGCCCGCGCTGTTTCCACTGCGGCACGAGCTCCATCCGTAACCCCAGTGGCAAGCGCCGGGCATCAGCGGGAGAGAAGTAGGCGACGGCCCGCAACGGAGGGGCCTTGGAACCGGGTTTCCGGGGACGACCGATCGTCCCCAGTCGCTGCCCCGTGGCCACGGTTTGACCCGAAATTACTTGGATGTCGAGCAGGTTGCCGTCACGGCCGGCCACCACCTCCCCGTCGTAGGCGATCTGGGCTTCCGTGACGCGAATCTGTCGTTTGAGGTCGTCGATCTGATAGCGCCGGTTAAGGGCCTCGGTCTCGATCGTGAGCTTCACCTGCTCGTAATCGGTCAGGACCTTCTTGCGCTGGATCTTCACCGCATCCAGGTCGACGCTGGTGTTGGTGAACCCCTGTTGCACCGCCACCACTTCGCGGGAGAGGGGCGCGACGACGTCCCGGCGCACAAGCCAATCAAGGTTGCTGAGTTTCGAGCTGTAGGTGGACTGGAGCTGGGCGTAGCGGGCAGTGTCGTCGCTCAATTTCGCCAGGGCCACCTCCACGGCCCGCTGTTCGGTCTCCAGCCGACGCAAATCGCGCTGGTCGAGATCGGCATTAATCCGCTCCAGTTGGGCCAGATTCCCCCGCTGCTGCGCCAGCTGTTTCTCCAGGACGGGCAGGTAGAGCGTCATCAAGACCTGGCCCTTGCGTACGGGCTCACCGACCTTGACGGCGACATCCAGCACCTGACCGCCGGAGCGGGCGTTCAGCACCCCGGCGTTGTCTGGGTAGAGGAAGACCCCTTGACCACTCACCTCGGTCGGCACGGGCCAAAACACCGCCCAGAGCGCCAGCACGCCACCAACCCCCGCCAGGCAAACGCCCACCTGGTTGTGGTCACTCAAGCCCAGCCAACGCTGCTGGAGTTGCTGCCGCCGTTGCTGCCACATAGCGACAGGATGCTGGGCTCCAACGATTCTGGCCAGACTCGGCAGACTGCATCACAACTTCTCGGGGACGTTGCACGTCGCTGCAACAGGGCGAATCGCGAGCCTGGCCTTCAGCCTGGCGCTGCTGAGCCTTGGCAGCCCGGCGGCGCTGGGCCAACCCGTCATCGAAGCCACCTCCGAGGAGGTGGTGAAGCTGGAGCGCAGCTGGAAAGCGCTGGATGAGCAACTGCGGGTGCTGGATGCCCTGATCCCCCCCGACCCCCAGGGAATTCCGCCGCGCGAAGCCGTCACCGCACCGATACCCGGCAGCCTGCTGGAGCCGAATCGCGCCGCCAGCCAACCGCTGCAGCCAAGCCAGGCCGCGGCCCCAGCACCGCTGAGCCTTCCCAGTCCTGAACAGCTCCAGGAGGGAGTCGTTGAAGGCCTCAGCCTGCTCGAAGCCCTCGCCATTGGCTTCAAGAACAACCCCGAACTGCAGGCCCAACGCGAGCTGGTGGCGGCCTCACTCGATGACCTGCAGGCGGCCCTCGGCACCTACTGGCCGCGGATCAGCGCTGTCGCAGGCGGCAGCACCGGACAGCTCAGCTCCAACAACACGGCTTCCGTTGGCAACGGCAACTTGAACCTGGGCCCGCCATTTCAACCGGGGGGTGCCTTCTATGTCCCCACGGACGGGGGCGCCTATCTCAACCAATCCAGCAGCGTTGGGACGGCTGGCCTGCAGCTGGATTACGCCCTCCTGGACTTCGCCCGCACCCCGCGGGTGCAGGCGGCCCGGGCGGCCCTCGAGCGGGAGCGCCAGATCTACGGCAACCAGCTGCGGCTCCTGCAGCTGAGCATCAGTGAGGCCTACTACCAGCTTCAGCAGGCCGATCAGAACGTGCGCATCCAGGACGCCGCGGTGCGCGATGACCTGGTGATCCTGCAGGACTCCCTCGACCTGAAATTGGCGGGCCTCGTGCCCCGTGTCGACGTGCTGCGCCGCCGCGCCATTGAGGCCAGTGACCAAGAGGCTCTGATCCAGGCCCTCGCCGATCGAGCCATCGCGAGGCGGCGGTTGGCCTTGGTGCTGAACCTGCCAGCCACGGTCACGCCGAGCGCCAGCGACCCGATCGCGGTGATGCCCCAGTGGCCCCTGAACCTGGAGCAGAGCCTGCTGGCCGCCTACCGCGGCAACCCCGAGCTCGAAGCGATCCTCGCCACCCGAACGGCCCTGGCCCGGCAGAAGGACGCCACCGCGGCCCAGCTCCTGCCGCGGCTCGCCCTCTTTGCCGGCGGCGGCAGCTACGGCCAGAACGTCAACCAGTTCAACATCACAACCAGCGGCGGGGGCTGTTGTGGATCCACCATCATCCCCACCCTGAACACCAGTGGCTACGACTGGTCCTTCGGTCTCAGCGTCCGCTGGTTGCTCTTTGACGCGGGCACCACGAGCGGCGAAGCCCGGGCCCTGCAACGGCGCGTGGAAGCGGCCGGGCAGAACTACGCCGCACAACGCAACGCGATTCGGCTGCGGCTGGAGGCGGCCTTCTTCAACCACGAGGCCAGCCTGGCCAAGTTGGCCTCAGCCCGGCGCGGCGTCGCCGCGGCCCTTGAGGCCTTCCGCGATGTGCGGCTCCGCTACCAAACGGGACTCTCCAGCGAAGTGGATCTCTCAATCACGCAGGAGCGCCTGATCGCGAGCCTGGTGCAGCGGCTGAACGCCACCGTCGGAGTCAACATCACCTACGCGCAGCTGCTGCGCGAACTGCTGCCGGTGCCAAGAGATCCCGCCGCTCCGCTCACCCCGGAACTCACCTGGAGGGCGGCCACACCTGCTCCCAATGAATAGCCCTTAGGTCAAATGTTTGCCCGCTCTTTGCCTAAGGCCGGATTGCGAATA
>JAAZUZ010000208.1 GCA_018623875.1 Synechococcus sp. HW_metabat.21 | reverse complement strand
GGTAGCCGCCAGGCTAGTTCCCGCTCGGAGATCCAGAGGGTCCCTAGCCTTTGGCCCAGTTCAAGGGCTCTGGGCGCGTGCGGATTCTGCTGGTGGGGTGCAGTGGTTTTGTTGGTCGGGCCCTGGTGCCACAGCTGCTCGCGGCGGGCCACCAGCTCACACTGATCAGCCGCTCCGGCACTCCCCTGGCGGACGTGCAGTCCTCCCAACTTCAGCGCCTTCAGGCCGATCCCGCCCAGGCGGCCACCTGGCAGCTCCCCGCCGTGCAGGGGGCTCTGGCCACAAGCGAGGCGGTCATCAACTTGGCCGGTGAGCCCATTGCGGAGAAGCGCTGGAGCGAGGCCCATCGGGCCCTGCTTACGAGTAGCCGCATCAACACCACCCGCGCGCTGGTGGCCGCGATGCAGGCGCTGCCAGAGGACAAGCGACCGAAGACCCTGATCAGTGGCTCGGCCATCGGCTACTACGGCACCAGCGAGACCGGGCGCTTTAGCGAGACCAGCCCCGCGGGCTCCGACTTCCTGGCTGGGCTCTGCGAAGCCTGGGAGCAGGAGGCCCAGGCGGCCTCGGCCTTCGCCCGCGTCGTGATCTTGCGGATTGGGATCGTTCTCGGCGCCGACGGCGGTGCTTTGGGCAAGATGCTGCCGGTCTTCCGGATGGGCTTCGGTGGACCGATTGGCAATGGCCAGCAGTGGATGAGCTGGATTACCCGCCATGACCTCTGCAGGCTGATCGGCGAGGCCCTCAGCGAGCCCGCCTACCAAGGCACCTATAACGCCGTCGCACCAGCCCCCTGCAGCATGGCTAACTTCGCCGCCGCCTTGGGTCAGGCCCTCGGGCGCCCCAGCCTGCTGCCGGTGCCTGCGCCGATTCTCCAGCTCCTGCTGGGTGATGGCGCCAAGGTGGTGCTCGAGGGGCAACAGGTCCTGCCCGAGCGCTTGCAGCAGCAGGGCTTTGTCTTTGAAGACGGCGAGCTCAGCGCGGCTCTCGCCCGCGCCACCACTTGAGGGCCCAGCCCAGGATGCCGCTCAGGATTGCTGCTCCCATCAGCAGGCCAATGGCCGGTGTGAACAGGGGCTCCCAAAGGCTCTGAAAGAGGTTGAGGGGAGCCTCGATGCCCCGGCTGTGGCAAACCACGGCCACACCGAACCAGATGGCTCCAGCGATCACCACGAAGACGTCCGCGACCAGCACCGCATCCAAGTAGCCCTTCAGGCGTTGGCCGGTGCTGGGAGGGGTCGCTTCAGCCATGGCGCTGCGCCAGACGCTCCAATAAATCAGCGCTCATCTTGGCGGCACCGCCACCGTTGCCGATGCGCTCATCGCCGAGCTGCCGCAGTTCCTCATGCCAGCGCTGATCCACCAGCAGGCGGTTGAGCAATTGCTCGAGCAGCTCCGCAGTGCCCCGGAGCTGCTCCTCGCTGCCCGCGCCCCCCGGGGCACAGAACAGGCCTGGCCCCAGCAGGCGCCGCTGGGCTTCGGCGAAGTTCTCGGTGAACTGGGGACCGTCGCCGACGAGCTGCAGGACCGGCTTGCCCAGGCCGACGCACTGTTCGGCAGCGGTCCCGGTCATCGAGAGCAGCAGGTCGCACTGCTGGATGACGGCCGCAAAGCGCCCCCACTCCAACTGCAGGTGAAGGGGGCCGCGCTGCAGGCTGCAGCGGCTGCTGCTCTCTAGTTCCAAGCGCCAGCCCAACCGGCTCGCTAAGGGTGCGACTTCCTGGGGCGTCAGTTTCCCCACCAGGGCCGCATGCAGCCCGAGCCGTTGGGGAGGCCGAAGCGCTTCAGGTAGCCGCTCCAGCACCCGCAGCATCAGCTCCAGGTTGTGCAAGGCCTCCGGCAGTCGGCTGCCGGGCAGCAGACCGAGCCGCTGCCGCGGTGCCCCTGCCAAGGCATCGCTCTCCCCTAGGGCCCCATCAAAGAAGGGGTTGCCGAAGAACTGAACCGGCCGCTGCAGCTGTTCGCTGAGGTCGCTCGCGGTGAGTTGATCGCGGCTGTAGACCGCCAGGGATCGCTTGGATTTCAGGCAACCGCCGCAGGGCCAGGGCAGCTGGAGGCGTCCCTCGTAATGGCTGGAGTAGGCCACCAGATACGTCGCCATGGGCCGGCGGCTCAACCAGGCCGCCACCACCGGGATGACATCGCCGACCACCAGGACCAGGTCGTAGCGATGGCCGATGCGCAGCAAGAGCAGCAGCCGGCTGAGCAGGTAGAGCACCTGCCCTTGCACGACCTCGGTGATCCGTCCGATCAGGCTCGTGTAGCCGAGGCCGCCCGTGCTGTACTCGCGGGTCTTGCCCCGCGTCGTGATGCCCGCCTGGATGTAGGCCTGGCCGTGACCCACCAGGGGCAGCGCCTCCACGCTGCACCCCTGCTGCTGCAGAGCCTCTCCGATCAGGGCGCCGCTGAGGTCTTCGCCGTGGCCGTTGCTCAGCAGCAGGATGCGCCGCTGGCGCTGTTGGGCCATCAACCGTGCAGCCAAGCTTTGACCTTCTGCAGGGCCTGCCAGTCGGGGCGCCGGGCCAGGCCGTCGGCGATCGAGGAGTCGAGTTCTTCGCCGATCTCCGGTGCCATCACCCGCACGCGCTGCACCAATTCGATGTGCTCGCGTACGCCTTTGACGTTGTTCTCCAGCATTGCCAGGCTCAGGTTGATCCGGGCCTGGGGGTCCTGGGGGTTGAGCTTGACCGCCATCCGGGCTGAGCGCAGCGCCGTCTGCGCTTGGTTGTCCAGCAGTTGCAGCCAGGCCAGGCAGGTCCAGCCCGCAGACAGCCGAGGGTCCTGCTGCGTGATCTCCTGGAAGCTGGCGATCACCTCAGACAGCGGAGCGCCCTCGTTGTAGCTCTTCAGGGC
>JAAZUZ010000057.1 GCA_018623875.1 Synechococcus sp. HW_metabat.21 | reverse complement strand
TCCCAAAGACCCTCAAAGACGCTTCGGCGAATTAGCAAGGTTTCAGGAATTCCGGTGTATCGGCCTCAATTCTTGGTTGTTGATGGTGTCACCTCGGGTGGGACCTATGTGTCGACGTTTGTCGCCAATGTCTGTGCGGTGGTGACAGCGCAAGGAGGGGTGTGCAACCGCGCTTCTGGTGATGCCCTTGCGACGCAGTGGAAGGCCTTGGGTCGCTCTCAGTAGATCTTCTAACCGCATTAAAACAACATTTCATTGTCATGCAAAACCGTCTGCTTCGTTTTTCTCAGAACATCGCTGTTGGCCTTGGCTGCATCGCATCGTTCGGCCTGCCTGCTTTGGCTCACGGCGGCGGGGAAGGGTCTGACCTAAAGCCTGGTGAGTACAAAGCCTCTCCCATCCTCACGATTGAGGGTCATGGTGGCCTGGAGAACAACCTGGAAGGCCATCCCAGGCATTACGCCATTGACGGTTTGTTCGGAACGGTCCTGGAGTGGGGCCTGAGCAACGAGGGCAGCTTTGCGATTGAGGCGGCCATCGGTCCGGCGCTGGTTTGGGGTGAAGCGGAGCACTTTTATGGCCAAGTCCACGTTCATGGGGCTGAAGAGGCGCATGAAGATGAGGACCATGCCGAAGAAGAAGGTCATGACGATGAGGTCGTGACATCGGCTAGCCCTTGGAGGCGTACGGATATCAAGGGCTATCTCTCTGCTCGCTATCAGCCGAATAAAAACCTAAGTATTCAGGCCACCTACAAGCCTTACTACATCACGCGCACTCAAGATGAAGACAAGCTTGGTCTACGCAACGAAGTGCAGGCCGGTGCGACCTATGCCTTTGGTGATGGTGATGTGAACTTTGCGCTGGGAGATGGTTTGGAAAATATGGTCGATGGCATCTTTGTGTCCGCTTACAACAACACGGGTTGGGACAGTGATGGGACTTACCTGGGTAACTACACCGATACCTGGGCTGGGTTCGGTTTCTATTACGACCAGCTCAATGTGACGCTCTCAGGCGGTCCTCGTTTCTATACCCCCGGTAGCTACGCCAATCTCCCTCAACGCACCGACTGGGGTGGTGAGATTGAGTTCGAATACCCGATTGCTGAGAACGTTGTCGCCTTTGCCCATTGGGAAGCGATTTACAGCTCAGAAGGCGGAGAGGGTTGGGGTGTTGGCTTCCAGCACCACATCGGTACGGGTGTGACCTTCCGCTTCTAAGGCAGGAGCCTGAGATCCGACTAGCTTGGACTCACTCCTTCTAAACGCCTTGCTTCGAGTCCAAAACCTCTGCGTCCATCGCGGTCAGCACTTGGTCTTGGACGATCTTTCTTTTCAGGTCAACCGAGGTTCTTTGGTGGCCTTGGTTGGTCCGAATGGGGCTGGTAAGAGCACACTCCTGCACGCTCTCGAGGGCCACTTACCGGTGACCTCCGGTGTCATCGAGCTATCCGGCTCCCCGCTCACACCGGCCCTCGCTCGTCATCAGATCGCTTTGATGCCCCAGCGGAGCGCGATCGATTGGACCTTCCCGATCACCGTGCAGGAGTTGGTTGCGTTGGGTCGCCTTTTCGGGCGTCGACCGGGTTGTTGCGATGTCGAGGCCGTGCTGCAACGGGTCGGTCTTGCTGGATTGGGGTCGCGTCGATTGGACGAACTCTCAGGCGGTCAGCAGCAGCGCGCTCTTTTGGCGCGGACCTTGTTGCAGCCGGCAAGTCTTTTGCTTCTCGATGAGCCCTGTGCGGCGATTGACCCCCCCTCGCGCACCAACTTGTTGCAGGTGATGCGTCAACTCTGCGATTCAGGCTTAACCCTCGTCGTCAGTAGTCACGACTGGGGCAGTGACTTGGATGGCTACGACCAAGTGCTCGTGTTGGATCGCTCCCTTCTGGCTCAAGGGGCGCCTGAGACGGTCCGGCGCTCATTGGGTGACTTGAGAGTCGGCCACGAATGCTGCGGTTAGTCGCGTTGACGGGCCTGGCACTGCTCGCACAGCCCAAAAAATTCAAGGGTGTGGAAGAGCAGTGCGAACCCCTGGCTGTCTTCCGTCTCGAGGTCGACATGGTGCACAGGGCAGCGCTTGAGCACAGCCGTTGTGCCGCAGTCCACGCAGGTGATGTGGTGTTCGTCTCGCCCCAACGGGGCAAACAGGGCTTCTCCGCTGGGGAGATGTCTGCAGCGGATCTGTCCCCGTTGCTGCAGTTGGCGCAGGTGCCGGTAGACGGTGGCCAGACCCATCGGACTGTTGCTCGCCCGCAGGCGCGCGTGCAAGTCCTGGCCAGACAGCTCTTGGTTGGCCTCCTCCAGGTGCTGGATGATCAGCTGCTGCCGCTCGCTGATGCCGGCAACCTGGGAGGGCATGCGCTTCCGCTTTGGACGTAGTTCCAGATCCTATGGCTGACTCTTGGTGGCTGACACCGTTTGCGATCGCCCTGGTGGTGGGCATGCTCTGTCCCCTGGCGGGCACGGCACTGTTGGTCCAGCGCCGGCTCTTTCAGGTCAATCTGATTTCGCACGCGGTGCTGCCTGGGCTAGCCGTCGCCCTGTTCTGGGGTATTGAGCCGGGCCTCGGCGGATTGATCAGCGGCGTGTTGTTTGCTCTGGCGGCGGAGCGGATGACCAGTGCCCTCCCCCAAGGGGATCGCAACCGAGAGGCCGTCCTCAATTCGGTCTTGGCCGGATCGCTGGGGCTTGGCGTTTTGCTGATTCCGTTGTTGGGGATCCGGGTCGATCTCGAGGCTGTGCTGTTTGGGGACCTCCTGGCCGCGGGGCCCCGTGAGCTGATCCAAAGCCTCGTGGCCTTTGCGGGGATCGTGGCCCTGTTGGTGCTTCGTTATCGCCAATACGTCTATCTCGGGGTTGATCCTGTTGGCGCCCAGGCCGCTGGCTTGCGGGTCAATACCCTGCGTTTCTTGCTGACGCTCGTTGCAGCGGCGGCGGTCGTCAGCGCGGTGAGCGCCGTTGGCATTGTCTTGGTCGTGAGTCTCATGGCTGCGCCGGCCCTCTTGGCGATGCCCAAGGCCAGGAGTCTTCGGCAGGCCCTGCTGCGCTCAGCCCTTTGGGGATTGCTGCTCTCCGGTGCTGGTTTCGTTGTTGCGGTGCAGCCTGCGATCAACCTTCCCCCAGGGCCCGTGATCGGGGTTGTCTGTATGGCGACCCTGCCTTTGCAGCTACTGCGCCGGTAGCCAAAAAGCCTGCTTGATCGGTTTGTCCAGGACCTTTAACGCCAAGGTGGAGGCTTGAAGCTCTGCTGCACGCCCCAATGAATCCTTGGGATTGCGCAGGGCCAGCAGCAGCACATCTCGGGTTGGATCCAAGGCAAAGCCACTCCGCGTTTCCAGTTCCCATCCCTTGAGTTCGCGCTGGGTTAGGACAACGCCCGATCGGTTCATCACCACGACGCGCGGGGTTTGGCTGTTGGTGGCTTGGTCCCAATGGGTCAGCAAGAGCCAGATGCGTTCCCCGCTGCGTTCGCAGGCCGTGCCCATCACGGCATCCAAGCCAATCCAGAGCTGCTTGGGGGGTTGACCGGGCTCCAGCAGTTCAACGGATTGGCGGTAGTCCGGCCATCGTCGCGTCAGTAAGGCCCGGCCACCCGTTGGACAAACACTGCTCAGGTCCCGGCTCCCCGGTAGGAACTGCCGTCGCGGGGGGTGGCCCGGGAGGCTGCTCAGCACCAAGCCATCGGCCTCTGGTGCAATCAGGGCCCCGCCTCCAGGAAGCAGCTGCGCTGTTCCTGAGGCGTCCAGGTTCAGGCGTCTGCGTTGCCCATTGGCTTGGATCAACGTTGTGAATGAGCGGGCGAACCCTGGAGCCCCCCACTGAATCAATAGATCACCTTTTCTGTTGCTGCTGAAGTGGCTGAAGGTCAGAGGACTCTCGAGCAGTCGCTTGATTCCCTTCACGACAAGGGATTGGGGCTTGGAGGCAAAGGTGGCCTGTTGCTCGAGTTCAAGCAGCCAGGTCTCTTCGGTGCGCCCGCCACTGGTGCTGAAGGCAATTCCTGCCCCATTGCCGAGGGGCTCCACGGAGGTGATGGGGCCGTTGGCTTCGCTCAGGAGTCTCCAGTGGCCATCGCGTCCCCGGAGCTCGAGTTGGTCCCCTCGGGGGCCTGGACTGATGACCACAAGCCAGGGCCTGGGATCCCACCAGAACCGTTGTTCAGCGAGAGCAACGCCGCGTTGATCGACTCCCCCCAGGACGACCTTCAAGGGGCCTTTGATGGTTTGTCCTGGATCCAGCAATAGGCGTAAAAGGTTGCCGCTGCCCAGCCATTGGTGGGCGAGCACCGGCTCCAGCTGGCTCGTCTTCGCCACGCTGGCTCGCTCCATGGGCCTGCTGAATTCCACGCTCAGCGCAGCAGGTCCAGAGGCAACGGTGCTGGATTCCAACTGGCGTAGTTGGGGCGGCCTCTGCAGCAAAACCCGTTGCTGCAAGGCGGCTAAGGCCAGACCAGCCACCAGGAACCAGCGCAGTTGTTTCATGGTTCGAGGGGTTGCGCGGGCCGTGGGATCGCTTTGATCTGTTGGGCGACCACGATGCTCTGCCTCGCTCCACTGGCGGTGGTCTCCATGGCCATTTGGCCGCGGATCGAGAGCCAGGTGTCTCGTTGGGGTTTGTAGTCCTCCGGCCAACGAATGGGAAGACCAATCGGAGTGGCATCCGCCAGGCAGCAGCGCACCGTTAGGCGACCGAGTTGGGGGTGGCCCCCGTTCGGGGTGTAGACGAAGCCGCTGATGTTGACGGGATCACCGACATAGAGCTGGGGGTCCGGTTGGCTGCGCAACAACCGCACCCAATCGGTCAAGGTCCGCTGAGAGGGGGGGAGGACAAATTCCAGCTGCGACGGCCCATTGAAGGCCTCACTGCGACTGGTGGCGAGATCGCTGAAGGACGGATTCGGTGGTGCCAGGACAACCGCGATGGCCATCGCGCTGCAGAACAGCCAGGCCCGTTGGGTTTGGACGGACTCACGCCCTGCGGCTGGCTGCAGCCATTGCTGAACGGCTAGGGCCAAGAGGGCGACACCGCAGATCCCCACCAGGGGATGGAAGGCGCCCCTCAGCAGAAGGTCCAGGCGCCCGCTCAGGGTGCTCAGCACCAGGGCGGCTCCCCAGAGCCCCAGGGTCAGCGGGCGGATCAGAGCAGCCACAGGTTGACCCATTGCCCAAGGAGCAAGACAACAACACTGGCTCCAATCGCGGTGATCGCGATCGCTTTAGGCCGCATGATCACCCCAAATAACCCCAGCAATTTGAGGTCCACCACCGGCCCCAACACCAGAAAGGCCAGTAGCGCGCCCGGTGTGATTTGAGCGGCGAAGCCCAACGCCAGAAAGGCGTCCACGCTTGAGCACACCGAAATCACCACCGCCATCAGCATCAAGCTGAGGATGGAGAGGGTCGGTGCCCCTCCGACCGCCAGCAGCCAGCTGCGAGGCAGCAGGGTTTGGACGGTGGCGGCGATCAAGCTGCCCAGGATCAGCAACACCGCCAGGTTGAGAAACTCCCTCGTGCTGTGCTCGAGAACCGTCCTCAGGCTGGGTCGACTGGGCTCGGCTCGAGGGGGCGGGGGTGTGCCAAGAACGCCACTTTTTCGCTCCAGCAGACTGGCCTCCGCCAGGGGTTGGCTGAGTCGGCGCTCGGCCAGAAGACTCCTCTCCAACAGTTGCCCCTCTGGCAGTTGTTGCAGCACGCCGGAGAGGACCACGGCCACCAACAGGGCGCCGAGGGGGCGAGCAGCGATTAACCAGGGTTGATCGGGGAAGGCCGCCCAGGTGCTGGCCAACACGATCGGGTTCAGGACCGGGGCCGCGAACAAAAAGCCCAGTGCCGAGCCCATCGAGGCGCCGCCTGCAAGCAGCCGCCGGGCCACGGGGACGTTGCCGCATTCGCAGGCTGGCAGGGCAAAGCCCAAGGCCGCACCGCTGAGGGGCGCCAAGATCGGCTGGTCCGGCAGGCGCTGCAGCCAACGGCCACCCGGCGCGACCCAGCGCGCCAAGCCGGCAATCAGAACCCCAATGAAGAGAAAGGGCAGGGCCTCAATCAGAAGCCCTTGGAAGATCGCCCAAATCGTCGCGATTCGAGCCAAGGGCGCTTACGAGGTCTGCAACCTTCAGTTTCGCCCAATCAGCGCGGCTGCGGAACCACCTGTTCCCTTGCTCGCCGTCGATGGTGGGGCGGAGTCTTGGGCGATCTCGCTGTAGAAGCTCGTATCCAGGTTGCTCAGTAGATACGGGCGGTTGGTCTCGAAGTGGAGGTGAGGGCCGGTGGTCCAGGTTCCGGTGTTGCCGCAAAGCCCGATCAGGTCACCCCGTTTGTAGTTGCCCGGGGCCTGGGTGCTGTGGAGGTGGCTGTAGCTGGTTTCGAGGCCGTTGTTGCCCATCAGCACCACGGTGTTGCCGTGGGTATGGCTGCGGACCACGGAGGCCACGCCGTCATGGGCGGCCCGCACTGGAGTGCCGACGGCGCAGGCGATGTCTAAGGCCGGGTGGTCAGCATGGGCGTCTTGGGTCACAACCCCTGGCATGGGATTGAGCAACTGCAGTGCTGGAACCAGGAGTGCAACGGGCAAGAAAAAGCTTTCGTGAAATCGAAAGCGAATCTTAAGTTACGACCCCTGAGACTTGAATGTCGCCTATGCGACAGGAATGGGTCTCAATCGGGGTGGCTGTTGCAGGGCATCCAGCCAGAGCCCATGCGATGGGCGCCGCTGCAGCCGAGGGTTTTGGCTTGATCGAGGGCCTCCTGCTTGCTGGGGTAGAGCGTGAGTTCCTTGGCGGCAGGCCTGTGGGCGTGGGCCTTGCTGGGATCTGGGCTCCAGGTCCATAGCCCCATGGCGTCCAGTCCCGCCACGGCCACGCCCATGCCGACGAGGCAGGCATTGAGCACACCCATGCCCACGACCCCCAGGCTCACCACGCCCATGGGCACCACACCAATGCTCACCACACCCATGGGCACGATGCCGATGGAGACGATTCCAAGCGGGGCAATGCCGATCGCCACGCGTTTGGGCGGTGCTGAGCAGCTCGACGCGACGACGCTTTGCGCCTGGGACTCGCGGATGGGACTGCGGACCATGGGCGCTTCTGCGATCGCGCCATGTTGGTGCCGATGAATCAGTTCGTCTGCGCTTTGTTGCTAAACCACGTCGGGACGGCGCTGTAGCAAGCCGCGTTCTTCTCGTTCTCCCGGGCTTCCACCTTCCAACAGCAGCTGCGGCCGCCATCGCGGTCCTTCAGCAGCGTGTTGGCCCAATCCCAGACCAGGGCGGCACTGGCTTCCATGCCGACGTTGTCCATCACCCGCAGATCCAGGGCCCCTTGTGCGTGGAGGCTCTGCCATTGCTCCAGCAGCGGGTCATCGGCGTTGACCAAGAACGTGTGGTCAAATTGCTGCCTCAGCCGTCGCTCCAATTCGCTGAGGCTGGAGAAATCCACGACAAACCCGTTTTCATCGAGTTCCTCGGCTTGGAACCAGAAGCAAAAACTGCGGCTGTAGCCGTGCACAAAACGGCAATGACCGGCGTGTCGCCACTGACGGTGGCAACAGGGATAGCCGCTGAAGGTTTTGCTGCAGGTGTAAGCGGCGGTCATCCCCGGTGAATGCTGGATGTGGGTCTTGAGGGAGGATCGGGGTAGATGGATCGGCAGCCCTTGCAGGCATCATTCCAGGCCCCAGATCCGGCCTTCATCAGCTCCCTTCGTTTTAACGAGTCCGGTCTGATCCCGGCGGTCGCCCAGGACTGGCTCGACGGCGCGGTCCTGATGGTCGCCTGGATGAATCAAGAGGCGATCGAGCGCACCCTGGCCACGGGCGAGGTGCACTATTGGAGTCGCTCCAGGCAGGAGCTTTGGCACAAGGGAGCCACCAGCGGCCACACCCAGGCGCTGCGCGGCCTCCGCTACGACTGCGATGCCGATGTGTTGCTGCTCACCATTGAGCAGAAGGGTGACGTCGCCTGCCACACCGGCGCCCGCAGTTGCTTCTACGACGACGGCCCCAGCCCAACGGACGGTGGGGCCAGCGCCGCGCCTCCGCCGGCCGATGTCTGCACGGAGCTGATGCGGGTCATCGAAGGACGCCGCGATCAGCCCGAGCCCGGCAGCTACACGAACAAGTTGCTGGAGGGCGGCGACAACCGAATCCTCAAAAAGATCGGGGAGGAGAGCGCCGAATTTGTGATGGCCTGCAAGGACAACAGTCCAGAGGAGATGGCGGGCGAGGCGGCCGACATCGTCTTCCACCTCCAGGTCGCCTTGGCCCACCACGGCGTCAGCTGGCGCAAGGTGCAGGAGGTGCTCGCGGCGCGCCGGGGAGCGCCCCGACGCGAGTAGGCCTACTTCAGTTGAATGAGGCTCCCGTGGCGGAGCCCTGAGCGGTTGCTCAGGATCACGCGATCCGTTGCGGACAGTCCGCTCAGCACTGGATAGCGATCGCCCTGCAGGGGACCCAGACGAACGCTGCGTTGAAGCGCCACCTTGCTGTCCGCTGGCAGGCGCTCAATGCGTGAAAGGGGCGTTTTGCCGGGATCCTTCTTCCATTCGGCCGGGCTGCCGACCACAAAGACGAAGCTTTGGCCGAACTGGCGTGTGACCGCCTCAAAGGGGACGGCAAGTTGACGCTCAGCGCCAATGATTAAACGGGTTCTCAGCCGTTGCCCGTCCCGCAGCATGCCGTTGGGGTTGTCGACCTTGGCCTTCGCCAGCAGGGTCTGGCTGCTCGGGTTGATGTTGGGGTCGATCATCGTCACCCGCCCCTTGGCGATCGGCCGTTGCCCCTTGCCATCCAGCAGTTGCACGAGTTGGCCGCTGGCAAGACGGTTGGCCTGGGCTGCTGGCACGTCAATGCGGGCCTGGAGGGCCTCATTGCGGATGATGCGGCTGAAGGGGCTACCGGCCTGGAGGACGTCCCCCGCTTTGACGCTCAGATCGCTGATCACTCCTGCGATGGGAGCGCGCACATCCTTGTAGGAGAGGTCCGCCAACTTGGCCCGCAGGGCTTGGCTCGAGCCGATGGCCTTGGCTTCAAATTCATCCCGCTGCAGGGCGGTGGCGGCCCCCTCCTTCACCAGTCCCGCGAAGCGTTCGTAGGCCAGTTGATCACTCTTGCTCTGCGCTTTGAGGGCGGAGACGTCGGCTTTGAGTTGGGTTTGATCGAGGACCAGCAGCAGCTGTCCCGCCTGCACGGGTTGCCCGGACTGGACCAGGACCCGTTGAATGCGCCCGCCGGCCTGGGCCGCGAGTTCGATCTCATCGGTGGCCTCGAGGGTGCTGACGGTATCGATGCTTTGCACGAACACCTCACGCGCCAGGGGAGCGGCCTTGACCTTCTGCGGCGGTCGTCCTGAGGGGGAGCCGCAGCCAGAGAGCGTCAGAAGTCCAAGGGCGGCCAACACTGGCCAGAGCGGTTTAGGCATGGGTCCTCCGGGCTTTGAGTTGGAGCTCCCAGCCCTTGATCAACCTGTAGCTACTGGGCAC
>JAAZUZ010000056.1 GCA_018623875.1 Synechococcus sp. HW_metabat.21 | reverse complement strand
GCTCAGTGTTCATCCAAGAGATCCGCAGTGAGACCGGACGTCATAGGCCCCTAAAAGCCTCATCCAATCCCTCGACGACCCGGCAGAAAAAGGGCAGATCCAAGGTCTCCATCGTGTCGCTCATCTGGTGGTAATTCGGGTTGCGCATGAACGAGGTATCCGTGACCATCAGCGCCCGGTAGCCCTGGTCCCAAAACGGGCTGTGGTCGCTGAGCCGCACTTCAGGGATGTCCTTCCCCTTGCGCGGGACCGGCAGGACCTTGGTTTTGACATGGCGCCCCATCGCACGGCTCAAGCCCGGAAGCATTAACCCCGCTGAGGTGTTCGCCACCAGGGCGATGTAATCGCCACGCTTGCCATAGACCCCTTCCATCGCCGAGCGGGGGTAGGCCTGCTCCTCGCTGGTGAAGGCCAGCATCTCCAAGCTGACCATCAATTTCAGCGCTTGGCCTTGGGCCTTGAGCTCCCGCGCCAAGGCCTCACTGCCGACCATGCCCCACTCCTCCTGATCGAAGGCAACCATCCACACAGGACGTCGCGGCGGCTTGAGCGCCCAGCGGCGAGCCAGCTCCAATAAGGCCACGACACCACTGGCGTTGTCATCGGCGCCAGGGGAATGCAGGGGCCCGTCGTAATGCGCTCCGACCAGCAAGGGCCTGCGCTTCGGGTTTCCTCCAGGGAGCTTGAGGATCAGGTTGGTTCCCTCTTCTCCGTCATTGGTGAACGTGTGCTCCTCCAGCGCACTGAAGCGCGCCAGCCGCTCCCTGAGCAACTGGCGCACCGTCATCAACCCCAGGGGATCCCAACGGGCGTGACGCGGCACCGCGAACTGCCGCAGGTCCGAGCACAAACGCTGCTGGAGCGCAGAGACATCCATACCTTCCATCCTGCGCGCAGGCTCAACGGAAGAGCTCAATCAATCCTCTTGCCAATAAAAAACCGCCGGTACTCCTACCGGCGGTGAAACATCCCGTACCCATGACTTGCGTTCCACAAGTTCTGGCTACGGGATCACGCTACGGAAGACAAACCATCCGTCTGGAGCTCTTCGTACTTCTTATCCAGGGCTCAAGGCCATTTGATGGCGGCTGCTCACCAATTCACCGGTGCAGTTCACCGGCAGCAACTTGGAGCGTCCTCCGCTGTACCAACGCTCCACCAAAGCCGCACAGTTGATCTCGGGATTCGCCCCCGCGAGCAACCAGAGCTCGTCATGCAGCACCTGGGTCTGATCGGGCGTGCCCACGTACCAAGGGGCCTCCGGGTCAGCGGAAAGCTCCTCGTGGAGAAGCAACAGCGCCTCCAAAACGTCAGCAGCCAATTCAGGCGTCATGCCCCTATCCAGGCACAGCGCCATGCCCAAAGCAAGGAGCACAAAGGCTTAGCGCCGCGGCATGCCCTCAGCGGGATTGAGGTTGCGCTGCAGCTCCGCCGGATGGCAATGGGGCTGACGCATCACCTCCTCACGCCAGCTCCAGACCGCCTGCTGCACCGCAGGACGAACGTGATGAGAAAGGGAGCGAGACGTCGAATGCATGGCCAAGGGACGGGACTCTTTCTTCAGCGTTGAGAGAAGAACAGCAGTGAACTGTCCGCACTGAACACCTTCAAAGGAATTAGGTATTGATGCGCTCTCCGGAACTGGAGACACGCATTCGCGAAGCAATTTCCCCATCGGTAGCAACGGAAACCAGATTCTGTGAACGGGGTTCAGATTGAACAAACACCCAGGTCCTGCGCAGGGGAAATTGAGCTCATCCAACACATCTCCCAGCCATGGAAATCCTTGCCGTCATCGCCATCGTCGGTGCAGCTTTCGGCGGTGCCGCTGCCATGACCAAGAACTGACTTTCAACAAGCAGAGGAAACCTGAACCCCTGGGCTAAGCCCGGGGGTTTTTCTTTGTCCGGTTGCTTCGTGGGCAAAACCGGCAGGGCTCTGCACAGTTGGGCGGACGACCGAGACGAGCTTGAGGTGACCATGCACCCCCACCTCTGCGGCCGCGAAACCGAGATCCGCTCCGCCATGGCCGCCGGGGGCCCCTACTGGTCTGGGCAGTCACCGTTGCAGCTCGATCAACTGCGCTCGGGATTTGCCTGCGCGCTGCACATGCATCAGCCGACCATCCCTGCGGGCCCAGATGGAGCGCTGATCTCCCACCTCCAGTACATGCTGGAGCACCCAGGCGAGGGCGATAACCACAACGCCGAGCCCTTCGCGCAGTGCTACCGGCGCCTGGCCGATCTGATCCCCCAGCTGATCCAGCAGGGCTGCAGCCCGCGGATCATGCTCGACATCTCCGGCAATCTGCTCTGGGGGGCCGAGCAGATGGGCCGCAGCGACATCACCGAGGCCTGGCGTTACCTGGCCTGTGATCCCGAGATGCAACGGCACGTCGAGTGGCTCGGCACCTTCTGGGGCCACGCCGTCGCCCCCTCCACGCCAATCCCGGATCTCCGGCTGCAGATCGAAGCCTGGCAGCACCAGTTCGCCGCGGCCTTCGGCCTGGAGGCCCTGCAGCGGGTGCGCGGTTTCTCCCTGCCGGAGATGGCCCTGCCCAATCACCCCGACACCCTCTTGGCCCTGGTGAAGGCCCTGCAGCAGGCGGGCTACCGCTGGCTTCTGCTCCAGGAGCACAGCGTGGAAACCCTCAGCGGCGAACCCCTAAGCGAAGCCCAGAAGTACCTGCCCAATCGCCTCATCGCCCGCAATGGACGGGGTGAGCGCCGCGAGATCACCGCCTTGATCAAGACCCAGGGCTCCGACACCAAATTGGTCGGCCAGATGCAGCCCTATTACGAGGCGATCAGCCGGGATCGGCTCCCCTTGGGAGCGATCAGCGTGCCCTCCCTCGTCTGCCAGATCGCTGATGGCGAAAACGGCGGCGTGATGATGAACGAATTCCCCGAGGCCTTCCTCCAGGCCCACCAACGCTGCACCAACCAAGCCGGCACCGCCGCCATCAACGGCAGCGAATACCTCGAACTGTTGGATTGCGACCCTGCCGCCTTCCCCGTCATCCAGGCCGCCGGCCAGCAGCAACTCTTTGATGGGCTCGGCGAGCACTGGAGCAGCGAAGCGCTCCAAGCGCGGATTGACGCCGGCTGCAACGTCGAAGGGGCCTCCTGGACCAACGACCTCAGTTGGGTCAAGGGCTACGAGAGCGTCCTCGAACCGATGGCCCAACTCAGCGCGGCTTTTCACCGGCGCTACCCCACACCCCAGAGCGGCGACCCCAACTACCAAGAGGCGCTGCTGCACCTCCTGCTGCTGGAGACCAGCTGCTTTCGCTACTGGGGCCAGGGCACCTGGACGGAGTACGCCCAAGCGATTTACCGCCGCGGCCGGGCGTTGCTGGAGCGCTAAAGCCAGAGCGCCCCGATCAACAGCCCCATCAAGAGACCAACGCCCCAGGCCAGCCAGGCCCCTTGGTATTCGCTCTTGAGCCCAAGCTTTCGCTTGAGCCAGAAATAGGAGCGCTCATCGGCCCGCAGCAATTGGAGAAACGGATTGTCCATACCCGAGCTGTAGCTACGGAGGAACCACGGGGAACACTCCAGCTAGCGAAGGGAGCGGGCATGCATCCATCCGTGCGCGACTGGCTGAGGCTGAGCCGCCAGCACCCGCCCCTACCCGAGCGCAGCGTGCTCGAGTTGGCCCGCCTGATCCAACGCTGGCAGCACCATCCCGGCGGCCCAACTCAAGCGCCGCGGGCCATTCGCAAACGGGGCCAACGCGCCCGCGATCAGCTCGTCCGCCACAACCTCGCCCTGGTGGTCTTCAGCTGGAGACAACACCACAGCCGTCTCAGCGCGGACGATGCCGCCACGGCCGATGCCCTGCAGGAAGGAGCCCTCAATCTGCTGCGGGCCGCAGAGAAATTTGATCCCACCCGGGGCTATCGCTTCTCCACCTACGCCAGTTTCTGGATCCACCGCGGATTACGGCGTTCTTGCGAGCGCGATCGCCGCAACATTGCCTTCCCCCGTGATCAAGCAGCCCTGGTGCTCAAGGCCCAACGGCTCAGCCAAGAGGTCATGCAGTGCAGGGGAAGACAGCCCAGCCTGCACTGGCTAGCCGCCCAGCTGAGCACGGCCAAGAGGGTGATTCAGCCGGAGCGCTTAGAAGCACTCCTACGCAGCTGGGATGACACCCAGACCTGCGCAAGTGGGTCCTTGGCTTCCTAAGTCAAAACCAAAGAATCGTCCTCGCCTCAGGCTCCACCGCTAGAGAGCGGATGGCCAGGCAGGGGCCATGAATCCTGGGGACTTTCGCCAACAAATCCATCAGCTGCAGCGGGCCGTGGCCGAACTGCAGCAGGGCTGGTGCATTGCGGTCTGCTCTGCCGATGAACGCCTGATTGGGATCGTCTCGCTCCTCCTCGAGGGATGCGATTGGGCGGCGGGCTCCATCGCCGAACTGCTCGCCCTGCCGCTACCCGAGGAGAAGAACCTGCTGCTGATTTGTGATGACGAGCTCGCCGATGGCGGAGCCCTGGAGTTAATCGAGCGCCTACCCGAGGCGACCGTCCTGGTCTGCCTGGATGCCGCGATTTCTCAGGAGCGACTCGCCCAGCTCTGGCGCAGTGGCGCCGACGGCCTCTGCTGCCGCCAACACTGCGGCGAAGGCCGCCTGCTCCAGGCGGTACTGATGCTGATGCGCGGCCTGCAGTCCCTCGATCCCCTACTGGGGGAGCGGCTGCGCGAGCAACCGGCGCGGCTGATCCCCCTGCAGCGCAACGAGCAGCACCTGCTGGAGCTGCTCGCCCGCGGCTTCAACAGCCGGGAGATCGCCGCGCTCGAACAACGCCGCAGCGACACCATCCGCCGTCAACTCAGTGCGCTGTACCGCAAAGTCGGCGTGCGCGATCAACGCGCCTTGCTCGCCTGGGGGCTCGGCCAGGGCCTCGTGCGCCCCCGCGACCTGGCTTGCCGCACACCAGATCACTGAGCTGCGGGGCCTCCAGCAGCGGCAGCAGATCCAGCAAGCGGAACTGATCACTTCGGCCGGGCAGCCATCCGCTCAGGGCGTCGCGATCCCCCAGGGGCACCGGACGGGGCAGGGGCAACAACCGCCCGAGCATCGGCAACCAGAGCTCTCCAGACCAGGGCTCAAACCAGCGGATCTCAGCGAGTGCGGTGATCGCCTCCGCCGCTGGAGCCAGCGCCGCCAAATAGAAGAGCGATGGCAGCTTCTCGACGGGCAGGGGCAAGGGGAGCCACATCCCCCGCTCACAGGCGATGGCCATCGCCTGGTGGTGGTGGGCGGTCAACAGCAATTGAGTGGCCATGGGTTTCGGACTCTCTGGAGCGGTTCTGGCCGCTGCCCCTGCCCCGGCGCTGCCCACAGCCGTGGCCAGTTGTTGCACAGCTGTGGGCCGAGAACCAACGCCACTGGAGTTGTGGCCCCTCCAACGGCTCCTTTCTTTCGCCGTTCTTTGGCCTTAGCGGGCGCGGGTAGCCTCCCGCACCTGTTTGAACGCCATGCCAACGCGCCTCAGCTCCGAGCAACGCCGCTTCGCCTGCCAGCACCTGGGCCTGGCCCATCAACAAGCCCAGCGCTACGCCCGCCGCTGGGGCATGCTGTTTGAGGACTTGCTCAGCCCGGCCTACGAGGGCCTTTGCAAAGGGGCCGCCCAGTTCGATCCCCGCAGGGGCTACCGCCCCTCCAGCTACCTGGTGAGCAAGGTCAAGGGTGAACTGCTGCACCACCTGCGCGACACCGGCTTCGCGCTGCGCATCAGCCACCGCTACCGCGAGCTCTGGGTCAAAGCGCGCCGCTGGCTGGAACTGGACCTGAGCGATGCGGAGATCGCCATCCGCCTCGGGGTTCCCCTGCCCCAATGGCTCGATTTCCGCCAAGCCTGCGGTTTGCGCCCCGGAACCCTTGAGGGCCTTTGAACAACCAACCTTGCGACTTCAAGACCTGACGCAACTGCTGGGCGGACTGCTGCCCCTCTTCAGCCGGCGCCGCCCAGTCCCCAGTCCTCGGCGCCGCTCCTTTGAGCAAGGGGACTGGCTCGCTGAGCTCGAGCTGCTGCAACTGGCCCAAGAGCTCAAAGCCCTCGCCGATCAACGGGGCGGCTTTGAGGCCGAGCTCTTCGATCTCATGGTCTCCATCGCCGATGTGCTCGAGCTCGACCACGGCTGGCCCCGCAGCCAATCCAACCAATGGCTGGTGCGGATGGGGCTCTGGGAGGAGGACCACCCTTTGAAGGATTAGAGCCCTTCGCAGTGCTGCACAGCCTTCAGGTAGATGAGCTTGCCTGGCCCCTGCTGCCCCTTGAGGTTGCTGGTGCTGCGCAGGCTCACCTGGGCATCGATGCAGCGGTTGTAGCGATGGGTCTTCACCGCCTGGGGGATCTGCAGCAGCGCCAGGGCCAGCAGGCTGAAGCTGGCGATCGCCGCCAGCACCGGGTAGGTGTGGGCCCGCACCATTTCGCGGGCACTGAGCTGCTGTCCGTTGTGGTCAGTCACGGTTCAGAAGTAGAAGGCGCCATCGAACGGCGATTGCCGCACCGCCTTGCAGCGCGTGGCCACCCGCCAAAGGGCCTTGTGGATCGGCGTGGGGTCGTAGCGCACCAGCTCGGGATAGCGCTGCCGCAGCAGGGCGGTCCCGCGCCAAGCGTTGTAGTGGGGGATGGCCGAGTTCACGTGATGACAGACGTGGGTTGAGCCAATGCCGTGGTGCAACAGATTGATCAGCGGGCCGTAGGGCCGGTCCACGGTCTGCAGCGCCCCCTTGACCCAGGTCCAGTGCTGGGAGTCGTAGTGGGGGATCTCCACATCGGTGTGCTGGAGCCAGGTGTAGATCACGAGCCAGCCATTCACCACCAGATAGGGGAGGCCATAGACCGCCAGCACCCGTAGAGGTGAAAACTGAATTGCCGCCACCACCAGGGCCGCGAGCACCACCAGCAAGCCCACGTTGGAGCGAACCATCCAGCGGCGGAAGGCGCGGGGGAAGAGGGGACGCTGCAGGGGAACGCCCGGCTTCGGCATCCGGAAGTGGGAGACCGAACGGCCATAGGCCTCGCCGCCGGTGACACCAATCAGCAGGTAAAGCGGCCAGCCGACCACGAGGTGATTGAACAGAGCCACCACCGCCGCCAGGGTGGGGCCGAGCTTGTGGACCAGTCCCTCAGTGAATTGCCCCATGGGCGAACTCGCCCGAGGAGGCACGTGAGTCTGGCCCCGCTCCAGCTCATTGCAATAGGCGTGGTGGACCGCATGGCTGCGGGCCCAGCAGTAATAGGGAACCAGCAGCAGGCTGTGCAGCACGAAGCCCACCACCCCCTCAACCCGGCGGTTGGGGTGGAAGGCGTTGTGGCCGCACTCATGGGCCAGGACCCAACAACCCATCGCCACGGTGCCGGTGACCACGCCGTAGACAAGCCAAAGCGGCAAGGCCGCCCAGCTCAGGGGAATCAACGTCCCCAAGCCATAGGCGAAGAGGGAGAGCCCCAAGGAGAGGGCGAGGCTGCCCCAGGACTTGAGCGGGTCATGGCGCAGGAGCTCCTCCGGCAGGGCGCCGAGCAGCTCAGCTTTGCTGGGAAAGTCCTGGTCGGCGGTGCTGATCGGCCGCAGGGAGGGTGAGGAAACGGCCGCGGTCAAAGGCACCACCGGGTCATACAGGACACAACGCGTTTTCAGAATTGCTTAAGAATCTATGGAGTGGCCCTGCGGCCTCGCGAGAATGGCCCCATGGCCCATCCCTTGGTGTTTCTGATCGCCCCGCTGGCCCAGCTGCCCGAAGGGGAGACCAGCTGGGCCGCGCTCCAGGGTCTGCAGAGCCCAAGCACGGGGTTTTCCCTGCGCCTCTTCAGCGCCGCTGAAACGGAAACCAGCGACCTCGCCGGGCTGCCCTGGAACGGCCAGCTCGACCCCGGCGGCGGCAGCGCCATGCGCCGCCTGATCTGTGATGCGGTCATTCCGCACTTCCATCCCGAAGCCAACGCCATCGGCGTCTACCAGCGCGGCCATGATCCCGAGGTGCTCCGCTGCCTCGATCGCTTCGCGCTGCAGGAGGCGGAGAACGAGACCTGCTGGTTCTATCCCACCCATGACGGTCGCTTCTTGAGCTGGGAGCGGGAGGAAGTCCTCAGCCTCGAGCCCGGAGTGGTGGCCAGCGAAACCGAGGCCGCCTTGCCCAAGAACTACGAGCGCAGCCAGCTCGCCCTGCTCTGGAGCCTGCTCGCCGATGACGAGAGCCTGACCTGCGTCGGCCTCACCTACGGCGGCCAACGGATTGAGTGGGGCCAGCACCTGGGACAGCCAGCCCGCGAGGCCCGCTGGAGCCTCTTCAGCGTCGACACCGAGGCCGAGGTGAGCCTGACGGTCAACGCCCGCCAAGCGGTCCGGGCGGCCTGATGGGCAAGACCAGCCCCCCGGAGCGGCGGGAACTGCTCGCGCTGCTGCGGCAGCAGCCGCGCGGCCGAGCCAACCGAGAGCGCGAGCGGATCAAAACCCTGATCCAAGCCATCGAGCGCAGCCAACCGGCGGACCTCTCAGACCCCACCACCCAGGAGCTGCTGGAGGGGGTCTGGGAGTTGCGCTGGAGCAGCAGCAACCAGCCCTATCTGACGGTTGCCCCCTGGCTGGAGAACCTCCAAGGCCTGGCCCCCTCCCAGGGCAAGGGCGTCAATCTGCTGCGCCTCACCGGCCCCCTCGGGGCCGTGGCGGGGATCGCCGTACAAGCCGAACTCGCCCTGGATCCCGACCGAGCCCAACGGGTGCAGGTGCGCTTTCGCCGCGGCGGCTGGGTGGGGCCAAGCCTGGGGGGCCGGCGGCTGCAATGGCTCCAGAGCGTCCAGCAATCCTTCCCGGCCTGGCTGGACATCACCGTCGTCGACCGGGAGCTGCGGATCTGCCGGGGTAATGCAGGAACCCTCTTCGCGCTGCTCAGGCGACCAGAACTCGAGGTCGATGCGTTGATCGACTGAGGCCGTCTCACGATGGTCTTAAGAGACCCTTTACACTCTGTAAAGAGGTTTCTCGAGGCGGGCTGCGGCTCGCTTTTTTTGTGCCCTGTGCTTTTCGTAGCCAAGGCCAGCCCTCTTCTCCTGTAAAGCGGATACAGGCGAATTTGGCCCTGCCCTTTGGCACCAACCCTTTCCCTACTGGCTGGCTTCTGTCTGCTGGGCTTTGCCTTGCTGCAGCTGATCTTCAGCTGGCTGAACTGAGCCGAAGACACAAAAAAACTCGACCGCCGGGATGGACGATCGAGCGATTAAAAATGGGTCGTCTCAGATTCGAACTGAGGACCAATCGGTTAAAAGCCGAGTGCTCTACCGCTGAGCTAACGACCCGCCCGAACTCAGGTTAGACACCGTTGTTTGGGGGCGCCCACAACTGGGCACCGAGTGAACGTATCACCCGGAGGTGCCCCGCTTCAAACCCCCCGAGAATGCGGGCCAAGTCGTCGTTTGCAGCACGCCCATGGCCAGCGCTCCGTGGCCCACACCATCCGTCCATCCCGAAGCCTGGGTCGCAGAGAGT
>JAAZUZ010000207.1 GCA_018623875.1 Synechococcus sp. HW_metabat.21 | reverse complement strand
GAACCGAGGCCGAGTAGTCCGCCAATGAGATGGGAGCCCACGTCGCCGGCAAAGGCGAAGGTGTCGAGGTCGGTCATGAAGGTGAAGGTCACCCCGGCAAAAAATCCGAAGGGCATCAGCCAGGTCGCCATGCCCTTTTGACGCCGCTTGCGGGCAATCGAGGGGTTGAGCTCATCCACGTCGGCCATCGCGGTTTCTCCCGCGCCGACGGCGACCAGGCGCGCCGGGGCGGGGCTCAGTGAGGCCATCTGTTCTTTGAGCTGGTGCAATCGCTTTCGCGATGAGAGCACCACCACCACGCTGCTGCCCACGGGTCACGCTTCAGACCTGCCGATTCTCCATGCTCTGGCGGGCTGCTGTGGGGGCTTCAACGTCCCTCTCTACACTTCACCTCCGGCCGCTCCACCCCGCCGGGTCATGACGAAGGTTCTGGTATCCGATCCCATTGATCAAACAGGGATCGACATCTTGTCCCAGGTGGCTCAGGTGGATGTCCGAACGGGCCTGCCACCGGAAGAGCTCAAGTCGATCATTGGCGACTACGACGCCTTGATGATCCGCTCCGGCACCACGGTGACCGCAGACATCATCGAGGCGGCCACCAAGCTCCGGATCATCGGTCGGGCTGGCGTTGGCGTCGACAACGTGGATGTCCCGGCGGCCACCAAGCGCGGCGTGATTGTTGTGAATTCCCCCGAGGGGAACACGATTGCGGCGGCTGAGCATGCCTTGGCCTTGATGCTGTCGCTCTCCCGCCACGTGCCCCACGCCCATGGCAGCACCATGGCTGGCGGCTGGGACCGCAAGAAATACGTCGGCAACGAGCTCTACAAGAAAAAGCTGGGTGTGGTCGGCCTGGGCAAGATCGGCTCCCACGTCGCCCGGGTCGCCAAAGCGATGGGCATGGATGTGATGGCCTACGACCCCTTCGTCTCGGCTGAGCGAGCCCAACAGATGCAGGTGCGTCTCCAGGAGCTCCCCGCCCTCTTCGCCGAGGCCGACTACGTCAGCCTCCACCTGCCCCGCACCCCGGACACCGAAAACCTGGTGAATGCCGAGCTGCTGCGCACCATGAAGCCCACCGCGCGGATCGTGAACTGCGCTCGCGGCGGAATCATCGATGAAGCAGCCCTGGCCGAGGCGGTCGAGAACGGTGTCATCGCCGGTGCGGCTTTGGACGTCTACGCCAAGGAGCCCCTCGCCGCGGACAGCCCTCTGCGCAAGGTCAGCGAGCGCCTGATCTTGACCCCCCACCTGGGTGCCTCCACCGAAGAGGCCCAAGAAAACGTCGCGGTTGACGTGGCAGAGCAGATCCGCGACGTCCTGCTTGGTCTTCCCGCCCGCAGCGCCGTGAACATCCCTGGCCTGAACGCCGAGGTGATGGAGCGCCTGAAGCCCCACCTGCAGCTGGCCGAGATCCTGGGACAACTCGTCAGTCAGCTGGCCGGTGGCCAGATCAGCGAGCTTGAGGTGCGTCTTCAGGGCGAATTCGCCAGCCACCCCGCCCAGCCCCTGGTCATTGCTTCCCAGAAGGGTTTGCTCTCCACCGCCTTGGGCGATTCGATCAACTTCGTGAATGCCGGCCTCGAAGCCAAGGAGCGCGGCATCCACGTCGTGGAGGTCAAAGATGACGCGGCCCGGGACTTCGCCGGTGGTTCGCTGCAGCTCAGCGCCAAGGGCGCCAACGGCACCCACGTGGTGACCGGTGCCGTCTTCGCCGACGGCGAGCTGCGGGTGACCACCATCGACGAGTTCCCCGTCAGCGTGACCCCGAGCAAGCACATGCTCTTCACCCGTCACCGCGACATGCCAGGAATCATTGGCCACATCGGCTCAGTCCTCGGCGAGCACAACGTCAACATCGCTTCGATGCAGGTGGGCCGCACGATCGTTCGCGGTGATGCCGTGATGGTTCTCAGCCTCGATGACCCCCTGCCCGCTGATCTTCTGGCTGGCATTCATGCCATTGAGGGCATTCAGCAGGCTCACCCCGTCACCCTCTGATTGCGATGGCCCTGGCTTGGTGGCGGCTTGAGCTGCTTGCGCTTCCAGAACTCGAGGAATCGCTGATCTGGAAGCTCAATGCCCTCGGGATTCCCCGGGTGGCGGTGCGCCATAGCCCCGAGCAGCCCCAGGATCGGAAGTTGGTGGCCTGGCTGCCGGCCTCCGATTGGCCGGAGAGTGAACGTCAGCAGCTCGAGCATGCCCTCCAGCCCCTGGCGGACACCTTTGGGTTGACCCTGCCGACTACCCATTGGTTCGAGCAGGACGACGAAGACTGGAGCCTGAGCTGGAAACAGCACTGGGAACCCGATCCGGTCGGCCAGCGCCTCTTGATCCTTCCCGCCTGGCTCGAGTTGCCCCCCGAGCACGCGGATCGTCTGGTGATTCGGATGGACCCCGGCAGTGCCTTTGGTACCGGAAGCCATCCCACGACGCGGCTCTGCCTTGAGGCGATCGAGGAGCTCTCGGACGAGCGTGGTGGCAGCTTGGGCTCCATTCGCGTGGCGGATCTGGGCTGCGGCAGCGGGATTTTGGGCATCGCCGCCCTGCTGGAAGGCGCCAGCAGCGTGGTGGCCGCCGATACGGATTCCCTGGCGGTCCGGGCCACCCGAGACAACGCCGTAGTCAGCGGCTTCAGGGAGCAGTTCCAGGTGGATCTGGGCTCGGTTGAACGCTTGGCCGAGTTGCTCGAGGGCCGCCCGGCGGACCTGCTGCTCTGCAACATCCTGGCCCCGGTGATTGAGGCCCTTTGCCCTGCCTTTGACACCGTTCTGGCTCCAGGCGGCCTCGGCTTCCTCAGTGGCCTGTTGGTCAGTCAGGCCCCTCGCCTGCAGGAGGCCCTCGCGGAACAGGGCTGGAGTGCGGAACTCACCGCACAGCAGAG
>JAAZUZ010000206.1 GCA_018623875.1 Synechococcus sp. HW_metabat.21 | reverse complement strand
GCCGCCCACCACGAGGCGCTTGAGGTGCAATTCGGTGGCGATCCGCAGGGTCAGCGGCAGGTCCAGGGCGTTGTGATGGGTCTCGAAGGGACGGGCGTCAGCGCCACCCGGCACGCTTTGCAGCACCGGAGTTTCAATCTCAAGGAAGCCCCGCTCATCCAGCCAGCGGCGGATCGAACTGACCGCCACGGCCCGGCGACGGAAGGTTTCGCGGGTGTCCGGCGACACGATCAGGTCGAGGTAGCGCTGGCGATAGCGCTTCTCCACATCGGCCAAGCCATGCCACTTATCCGGCAGGGGCTGCAAGCTTTTGCTGAGCATCTGCCAGCTCTGGACCTTCACGGACAGCTCACCGCGATCGGTGCGGCGCAGGCTGCCGCTGACCCCAATCAGGTCGCCGGCATCCACCAAGGAGGTGAGGTGAGCAAAGGCGTCTCCGAGGGTCGCCTTCTCGATGAAGAGCTGGATCGGACCGGTCTCATCGGCCAGGGTGAAAAAGGCGAGCTTGCCCATCACGCGGCGGGTCATCACTCGGCCGGCCACCGCAACGGCTACATCCCGTTCTTCGCCATTGGGCAAGTCCGCATGGGCCTGCTGCAGCTCAGCGGTGCGGTGGCTGGGCTCGAAGCGCAGGGCGTAAGGACCCTGGCCCAACTCCGCTAGGGCCTTGCCTTTCTCGAGGCGGGTCTCGCGCAGCTCAGACAAAGGACCGAATCAATCAGCGTTCGGCCATCCTGCAGGATCAGCTGGCGGCGGCCATCGGGGCGTTCTCGCCCATGCGCTGGGAGGCGTAACCCGTGCCGCGCACGGTGAGGATCAACTCGGGGTTGCGAGGATCGGGCTCGAGCTTGCCCCGCAGACGCGCCACATAGACGTCCACAACCCGCAGATCAGCGGCGCGGCGTGGTGGATAACCCCAGAGCTGCTCGAGGATCTCGGCCCTGGGAACCACTCGTCCAGGCTCGCGGAACAGCAGCTCAAGCAGGCTGAACTCGGTGTAGGTCAGCCCGATGCGCTCACCATCACGGGTGACCTGACGGCGGTTGGTGTCCACCACCAAATCGCCAACCCGAAGGACCCCCTGACCAGCAGGGACGTCGCGGGGCTCGTTGGTGGCCGAACCGCGTCCCACACGCCGCAAGATCGTGGCGATCCGCGCTTCCAGTTCCTTGGGGCTGAAGGGCTTGGGCAAATAGTCGTCAGCCCCCAGATCCAAGCCCGCCACCCGCTCGGCAATGGCATCCAGGGCCGAGAGAAAAATGATCGGCACGCAGGACTCAGCCCGCAGGCGCCGGCAAACCGCGAAGCCATCGAGCTTCGGGAGCATCACGTCGAGCACCACCAGGTCGGGCTGCTCTTTGTGGAACAGGGTCAGCGCTTCTTCGCCGTCCTCAGCGCAGACCACCTTGTAACCGGCCAGCTGGAGACGCATCACCAGCACGCGACGCACGGCCGGCTCGTCATCCACCACCATCACGGTGGCGCGCTGCTCTGACGAAGCCTCGACAGATGAGGCATCACTCTGTCGTTGCTGCTCGTCGAGCGGCATGCACTACACAGCGTGAAGAAGCGCAACGTTAACTCTCAGACCCCTTCTGGCGATAGCCATTTGCGGGCGACCTGAGCTATGCGGCCGCAGTCTTAAGAATTTCTCAAGGCCGAACTAGGGCCAGCGGCCCGCGGCGTAGGCGTTCCACTGACGTTCGGCTTCAGCCAAGGCCGCATCACTGCTGACCTGGCCCAACATCGCCCGCTGGAGCTGGGTGTAGACGATGGCCTGAAGACGCTTCACGCCAGGGCTCGCCGGCACCAGAACCCGAGCCGAAGACAGAGTTTGAGCCGAGAGCAGGCGGGCCTGCCGCACCAACTGCTCCGGCTGGGAGGCCGGTTGCTCCGCCTCAAGGGCCGCCTCGACCTGCTGCAGCGCTCCGGTGGAGGAGGGAAGCACCCGCGCCTGCTGCGCAAAGCGAGCCTGATTGCTGGCGTTGGTGAGGAACAGGGCGAAACGAGTCGCCGGCTCCGCCACCTTGCTTTGGCGGGGAATCGCCAGCGTCATCACCGCCACATTGGCGGCACCATTGGCCCCCGTGAGGGGCGGATAGGGACGGGTGGCCGCGGCCACCTGCGGCGCATTGGTTTGGATGCTGCGCAGGAATTCCGCGCCGCTGCCCACCTGGGCCAGTTCACCGCTTTGGTAGAGCTCAATCGCTCGCCGGTAGCCCTGGCTGACCACCTCGCGGGGCAGCAAGCCGCGGCGATACAGGTCACTCCAGAAGGCAAATGCCCGCCGCCCCGCCGGCGTGTTGAACGCAGCCCGCTGGCGCCCGTCCAGCAGCGTCACCCCCATCTGCACCAACGACTCCAGCAGTTCAGCGGAGTCCTCGGGAACGACCGTGACAAAGAGTGCGTAGCGACCCGTGCGGCGTTTCACGGCTTCGGCGTAGGCGGGCACCTCGGCCCAGGTGCGCGGGGGCGCGGTGTAACCGGCCTCACTCAGGATTTGCGTGTTGGCCAGGGTGATGCGGGCCGTCAGGTACCAAGGAATGGCGAACTGCTGCGGCTGCCCATCGGGCGCGGCACTTTGGCCGGCTTGCCAGATCCGCGGCAGATAGGTCGTTGAAGCACCCTCGGGCAACAGCGGCTCAAGGGGCTGGAGGCCACCTTTGCTGGCCAAATTGGCAGCGAAGAGCGGATTCAGGTTCACCACATCGGGTGCCGTCCGCGCAAACACCGCCGCGAGCAGCTTTCTCTCGACCGAGCCCCAGGGCACATCGGTCCAGACCACGTCATAGCCAGGGTTCTGCTGCTCCCAGCGGGCAATGACATCGTTGAGGTAGCCATTGAATTTGGGGGCCAAATCCAAGGTCCAAAACTGGATCGCTTGACGCTCG
>JAAZUZ010000004.1 GCA_018623875.1 Synechococcus sp. HW_metabat.21 | reverse complement strand
TCTGCGATGGCTTCAGTGAGTTGAACGAAGAAGCCCATCGCCCGCTGGCGGCTTGTGACGTTGTTAAAGGATTAGTGCCGTCCAGGGAAAGGGCATGACACAGCTCGTTGCAAACGCGCGGCAGTCTCACGTCTGCAACAGGGGCGTTGGCCCCCATGAACGGCAAAGGTCCTCCCCCGACAGTGGTCATGCGCTTGAGCCTCAGGAGGCTCGCGAGACTCGTCGCCAAACCCTGGCTTCTCCCTGTCGGCTTTGCGATGGTTTGGAACCCCGTCAAGCGTCATGAGCTGGAACGAACTCGAGCGCTTGGTTGTTGACGCCGAAGGCCGTCCTCACCTGCGGCGACTCCTGCGCCGCTGCAGCGATGACAACGCGCTGCTGCTCCAGGCCCGTCTCTTGGGCTACCGCATCACCCGTTGCGATTTGCAGCAGGCCTGGCTGCAGCACCGCCAAGACGAGGAGCTCAACACGCTGCAAGGCTGAGCAGGCAAGCTGTGGATCTGGCCTCCCGCGCTGGATGCCGGTGACGCCCCACGGTTCGATCCGATCGCTGCTCAACCTGCGTGAATCTCGAGCTCGATCGACGTTGTCTGGAACTGGCAGTTGCCGACCTCAGACACCTGCCCAGCCAGCACCGGTCCTGTGCGCTTCGCCATCTGCGCGCCATCGACCCTGCTTTAGCCGACAAGCTCGCCCTGGAGCTTGTCTGGCTCTCCCACTAACCCTCAGCAGTCCCTGAAGGCCAAGATGCCTGCCTGACCTTTTCCGTCGCGCTCGATCGGTTGGGGGTCGTAGTCATCGGCACTGACATCAAAGGTCCTGCTGTTGCACCAGAGGGTCAGCTCTCGCTCGGTGTAACGGCCCAAGGCCCGTCCTTTCCCCTGCTGCATCGCCATTCCGACGCACTGCTCCTGCGTTCCCCAGACGCAACTCGCGGCCCCCAGCAGCCCGCCGACCAGGTTGGTGGCGATCTGTTGACCCCGTTCGATCTCAAAGCGCCGGACCTCATAGCGGCGGGCACCGAGGAAGGCATCCCCCGGCTCCATGGGAACGCGACGACTGAAGGTCTCGTTGGTGTCGACCGTCCAGTCGCCAATGGTTTGTCCTGGTCGCAACTGGGAGCTCAAGCCGCGGGTTAACGCCCGGAAGCGGTCCTTGGGGTAGCCGTGGTGTTGACGGGAGATTCGTTCGTAATCCCCCATCTCAAACAGGAGATTCGCCGTCTTCGAGAAGTCGTCAACCTTGAGGGCGCCAACGCCCATCAACCAGCCGAGAAAGACGCCCGTTCGCCAGTCGGCCGCCAACTCCTCTTGTTTGACGGTCAGACCCATCCCTCGACTGAAGGGACCGAGGCCCTTCTCGCGATTGACGTGGTGCCCCCATTCGTGGGCGAGGACGGCAAGGTCCAGGAGGAGTAAGGAGCGATCGCTCAGTCCTTTGGCGGCCCGGACGCTTCTGCGCAGTTCCAAGGCCATGGCGATCTGCTTGCTGGGCGGGCAATAGAAGGCCATCGGATGCTGCACCCGCTTGATCCCGCAGCCGTTGGCCGTGTCTCCGGCAAAGAGAAGCTGCGGCTTGACCTTGGTGCCCCAGTGACGATGCAGGAGATCGTGGGCCGCGTTGAGATAGGGCTTGCGCTGGCCCGGAGCGCGCAGGGCATCTAAGGCCTGAGCCTCTTTCGCAGTGGCGGCTTCGAGCACCGGTGGGGGCTCCATTCCTGGTGCCCAAGGTTCTGCGGCTGCGCCCAGGCCGAACCCGCTCATCAAGCTGACGAGGCCCAAAGGCTTGAGCCAGGACCGTTGGCGTTTGGATCCAGTCATGGTCGTGATCGAGAAACCGCAGCGGCGGCGAGCAGGCCACCGGTAAAGCCGCTCGCGTGGCCGATCCAGCTCACCCCTGCCGGGGTGAAGACCGGCAGCAAGCTCGGCAGGACTCCGCCGTAGAGCAGCAGGGCGCTCAGGGAGAGGATCAGGCTGAGGGGCCGGCGCTCCAGCCAGCCAATCAGCAAGAGATAACCGAGCAAGCCATAGACCACGCCCGAGAGTCCGTGGCTGCCCTTTGGCCACCAGAGCCAGATGGGGATCGCGGTGATGAAGACCCCCAGCCAGATCGCGAGATAGTCCCGTTTGCTCTTGAAGCAAACCATCCAAGACAGCGGCAGAAACAGGGTGCTGTTCGCCAACAAATGGCCCCAACCGCCGTGGCTAAACGGGGCCGTCAGGATTCCCAGCGCGGGCCCTCCAGGAACCATCGGCAGATTCCACTGCCCCCCGAACAGGAGCTGGTCGACCCCCTCCTGCAACCAGGCGATTCCCAGCACGATGACCGGGATCAGCAGGGTCGCCTTGAGCTCTGATTTCAGGACCATGGTCCGATCAGTTGGACGTCCATGACGGCCAGGGCTTCATCGGGGAGACCGAGGAAGGCATTCAGCCAGCCGTCCTGGCAGGGCGCAATGGTGGCGACCCCCACCAGACGTCCCCGGCCTTGGCCATTGAGGGCTTGCCCCCGCCCTCGGTGCCGTTGGCCTTGGACATTGCCGCTCGTCAAGGCCGTCTCGACGACAAGATCCGACGCTTGGTAGAGGGGTGCCTTGGCCGGACCCACGGTGAAACGAAAGCGTGAGCGGAAGGTCAACTCCAATTCCCCAGTGCCTGGGTTGAGGCACCCCTCCAACAGGTCTGGTGTGATTTGGACGCTGATTCCTGGCGGCAGAGGTAGCCCGAACAGACGGGCGGTTCGCCCATCGAGGGGGGGGATGGTGAGGCCTGCACAGGGAACCTGCAGCGAGACCAGGCCCTGTCCATCCGTTGGACCCTGGACCACCTGACCACCGCCCTTGGATGCGTTGTAGGCAAAGGGGGGAAAGCGTCCGATGACGAGTTGGCAGCCCGCTCCGGTGTGGAGCTGCCAGGTGCCGGTGTCAGAAGCCAGTGCGGAAGCGCTCAAGTTTTCCTTGGCCGTGCCAGTCGGCCAGGTCCTCATATCCGCCGATCATCGTCCCCTCGATCCAGATTTGGGGCACCGAACCGGCTTCGGGGGTGGTCAGTTCGAAGGGAATTCCAAGACTGCGCAGCATGCGCATGGCTCGGCTGGACCAGGGGCAGCCTTCAGCCACCGCCAGCCGGATATGGGGCTGATGGTCTGCGATCGGGCGGCTCGCCTTGCTGGAGTGATCGAGGAGGCCCACCAGCACATCTGCGCCCTTGAGCACCGTGCTGCCGTGCTCGAGGTGACCTCCCCAAACCTGGCATTCCGCATCGGAGAAGCTCAGGTGGAGGTGCACGCCTTTGGGCGAGACCGTTCCCTGCAAGGTGATGATCTCCAGTTCCCCGCTGAGCAGGGTTGGTTGATCACTGCCGGGGCAAGCAAAGGCGGCTTGGCTGAGATTGCCAACAACGCTCAGGACAAACCCTTCGGCCTGCTCCTTTTGGGCCAATTCCTCAAGGCTCTTGCGCAGGTCGGCTCCTGGACCCAGGTGGATCGCTTTGGGTTCCATGCCGTCCAAGGCTGCGCTCAGGCGCCAATCTTTTCATTCGGGACCCACTGGGCCAGCCGCTGCTCGTGGCGAACGAGCTGGTAGCGATTGAAGTCCGTGGGCGCGTTGCCATAGCGGAGCTTGAGTTCTTGCAGTTCCTGGCGCATGGACTGCAGGACGGGATTGTTTTCGTTCACTCCCAGATCTCAAACCTAAAAGCAATCTTAAGTCGCTTCTTTTGGTGGCGCCAGCCCCTTCTGGGACAGGTGCGTTCAGCGTGGCTAGGGATGGGGTAATTCCCGTTGTTGTGGTGATGGAGCAAGCCTTTTCCGTTGTGGCGCATCCCCAGGCTTTTGTGGCGGCCGGTGGCCTCCTGGTCTTGGCTGTGGCCCTCAGCATCGAGCTGAGCGTTTTGGCCCGTCTGAGCCTGGAGCGTGCCGGTGGATCTCGGCCACAGGTCCCGTCCTCTAGCCCCGAATCCTTCGATTGGATGTACGAGTGAGGGATCAGGCCAAGAGTTCTCCTCCAAGGGCGAGGGCCAGGGCGGCAGCGCTGACCCAGGCGAGCTGACGCCAGGCCTGCGCCAAGATGACCAAACCGGTGGGGATCACGGCAAGTTGCGCGTCATCCCCTTAGTTGAACAGGGGTCCCCCGTTCGGCACCGTGTCCTGCGGCACAGGTCTTCGAGAGGCAATGGGTGTGACTCCACCGAGCGATGACTCCTGGTCGGTTGAGGCCCTCGCGCCAGAGGATCGGCGCCGGGTGGTTGACGCCTTGCGCTATGTCGGCCGCGATCTTCACCACCGCTCCTTTTCGGTGACCTCCGATCGGCGGGAGTTGCTCTGGCGGGAAATGGATGCCTGTTTGCAGCTGGCCGATCAGCTTTCCACCAGTCCGAACAGCCTGCCCGCGCGAGAGCACTTTTCGGATCCGGCGGCGCGCCCCTGCACCCTGATTACCGGCGCGTCCAGCGGCATCGGTGCAGCCTTGGCCGTTTCCTTTGCACGGCGCAGTGAGGTGCTGGTGCTCGTGGCACGCCGCGGCGACCGCTTGGAGTCGCAGGCCATGGCCTTGCAGCAGCGGTTTGGTCTGCGGGTCGTCCCCATGGCCTTGGATCTCAATGCACCGCGGGCTGTCGATCAGTTGTTGGCCCGTCTTGCGGCTGAGGGGCTTTGGGTCGAGACCTTGGTGAATAACGCCGGGTTTGGCTTGCGCGGGACCTTTGAAGCCTCCTCCTGGGACCAGCAGGAAGGGATGCTTCAGCTGATGGTTCGTGTTCCCACGCAGCTGACGCGGCAACTGCTGCCTGAAATGCAGCGCCGAAAGCACGGCTGCGTCTTGAACGTGGCCTCCTTGGCGGGACTCATCCCAGGGCTGCCCGGGAGCACGCTCTACAGCGCCGTCAAGGCCTATTTGATCCGTTTCTCCCAATCGCTGGCGGCTGAAAATGCCGGCTGCGGGATCCGGGTCGTGGCCCTCTGTCCGGGCTATGTCCACACCGAATTCCACGCGGTGCTCGGGGTGGAAGAGCGGATGCAGCGGCTGCCAGGCCTCTTCTGGTTGACGGTGGATCAACTCGTGCAGTGGACCGAGCGCGGTCTCAAGGGGACCAGCGTTGTTCTGGTGCCAGGGCGGCTGAACCGTGTGATCGCGGCGCTGGCCCAGTACCTCCCCTTGCGCTGGGCGAATGCCCTGAGTGCGGCCTTCTCTCGTCGTTTTCGGAGTCGTCCTTGAGCCTCGCGGTGGCCTGGATGCAGCTCGGGCTCTTGGCGGTGGCCCTGGTCGCCAATGCCCTCTCGGCCCTCGCTGGCGGGGGGGCCGGCTTGGTCCAGTTGCCGGCTTTAATCCTCTTGGGCCTGCCCTTTCCGGTGGCTTTGGCCACCCACAAGGTGGCAAGCGTCTCCCTCGGGGTTGGCGCCAGCCTCCGTCATGCCCGGGAGAGCAGCCTTAACGCGCGGCTCTCCGCTCTGATTCTTCTGAGTGGTTTACCCGGCGTCTGGCTCGGTGCCCGCACGGTCCTGGCCTTACCGGCCCAGCTCTCAACGCTGTTACTTGGACTGTTGACGATCGCGCTGGGGGCCTATTCCGCCTGCCGACCTCAGCTCGGTGCCAGTGCTCGCGAACAGCGATGGACGCTGCAACGCGCGCTAGTTGGAGCGGCGGTGCTGTGGGCTATTGGCTTCCTCAACGGTTCGCTGACGTCGGGAACAGGGCTGTTTGTGACCCTCTGGCTTGTCCGCTGGTTTGGTTTGGACTACGGCAAGGCCGTGGCGCACACCCTGATCTTGGTGGGGTTGTTCTGGAACGGGACCGGCGCACTCACGCTCGGGGTCCAGGGACAAATCGCCTGGAGTTGGCTGCCCATGCTCTTGCTGGGGTCCTTGGCTGGCGGGTACTTGGGGGCCCACGTGGCGCTGAAGCAGGGATCTCAGCTGGTCAAGCGGGCCTTCGAAGTGCTCTGTCTGCTGATGGGTGTGTCGTTGCTCGTGAAGGCCTTGACGGCCTAGCCGGCGAGGGCTGTGAACAGACCGACACTGCAGCTGGTCACGCTCACGGCGATCAGGGGGCGGATCCAATCGGGCATGGTTGCTCCACTTGTTGAAACCAGAGTCGCTGAGCTTGTCTGGGTTGTCGGTGCGTGTCGCTACCACCCGTTTCTGATGTCTCGCGTCTGTCGATGACTGCTTCTGTGCTGCAGCTGATTGATCAAGACCTGTTCGATCAGGTGGCGGGTCGGGCTCGCAAGAGTGAACGACAACGCATGAATTTCAACCTGCATCAGGAGAGTGACCTGGTGCAGCGTTTCTTGAATGTTTTGCAGCCCGGGACCTACGTCCGGCCCCATCGCCATTGCCGTGAGGGAACCGGCGAGGGATTCGAATGCTTTGTGGTCCTGCAGGGCTCGATCGGCGTTCTGCTTTTTGACGACAACGGCCTCTGCATTCAGAAGCAGCGACTGGATGCGGCGGGACCCGTGCGCGGTCTTCAACTCGCCGAAGGCACCTTCCATTCACTGGTCGCCTTAGCGGACGACTCCGTGATTTTTGAACTCAAGCAAGGCCCCTACCAACCCTTGGCGGATAAGGATTTTCTCAGTGGGTTTCCCCTGGAAGGGCAGCTTGAATCGGTGCAACAAGAAACGCAGTGGAGGCGCTTGTTTGATGTCTGAGCTCGCGGCCTTCTTGCAATGGAACACGCCGAATCTGCTGGCTGAGGAGGTCCGTGAAGCCAGCTGCCACTGGTTGCTCCTCAACGCTCTGGGTCTCGAGACGGGGCCCTCCAAACCCTCCGCTGATCTTCAGTCCCTGGTGCTGCCCATCGGGGATTGGCAGCTCTCGATCAGCACGGGCGGGTTTTACAGCGCCGTCGATCAGGACACGCCGAACAGCGTGCAGTTCCGGATCCCGCGTGGCGAGGCCAAGACGCTGTTGTTTGCGTTGTTGGGAGAGCGCGCGGCCGCACCGGCCCATCCCCTGGATCCGCAGCAGTGGCTGTTCTGGCTAGTTCCCATGGCCAAGTTGCACCCTGAACGCCAGTCGATTGGTTTGAACCCGCTGATTCGCGCCTTTGGAGAGGGTGTCAGCTTTGGCGAACTCCTTCAGCGACTGAAACCGCAACGAACAGTGTTTCGCATCGTCCTCGATGATCAAGACGCGACGGCGAAGTCCAAAGATCCGATCGCCGGCCAGGACTTTGAGAGTTACGACGCGGCCTACGACGTCTTGGAGCGTTACTACGCCGATCTCTGCTGCTCGGATGAGCGCAGCTACTACCGCATCGTCGAGCAGTCCGCTTGATGCCGGTGGAGCGCTTCGAGCGTTGATTCCGCCAGGGGTCTGAACTGTCGTAGTGCCGGGCTGAACCCCAGGCCGGAGGCCAGCGTGTCAGGTGGGAAGAGCGCTAGATCTTGACCCTCCAGGAGTTCAAGCGCGTGCAGTGGTGTCTGCAGGCGGGCCCGGAAGACATGGCGAATTTTTTCGGGACTGCGCGAGACGTACCAGGACTCAACGGCACCAACCTGTAGGCGAATTTCCTCAAAGAGCTCGCGGCGTAGTGCCTCCTCCGGCGACTCCCCTGACTCAAGGTGGCCCCCAAAGAGGCCCCAACAGCCAGGGGCAACGATTCCGGCGATGTCATCACGCAACTGCAGCAACCAGAGCCCCTCGCGCTCCAGAACCGCCAAGGCCACCTCCACCGGGGCGGGGCACTGGGTTGGGCTCTCGGTCCGTGTCATGCCCCTGATGCATGTGAAGACGATCTGATCGGTTGGCCCTAGGGGCAGTTCCTCAATCCCGCAGAAGGATGTGGGCCCGACGCGGCACTGATGGAGTCGATTGACCGATCGCGTGCTTGCGACGGCTTTGGTTGGTTGGCTTCAGAGCGGGACGGCCTGCCGCCACCCCCCCTGCTCTAACACCGTCATGGGGGTGTCAAAGCAGGCGCTCAGCGATTGGCTGGTGAGGAGTTCCGCGACGGAACCATCCCCCACGATCGCGCACTCCTTGATCAGAACAGCGCGTTTGATTTCGGGAATGACGGCATCCAATTGGTGGGTGACCAGCAGGACCGTGGTGCCCTGCTGGCTGAGCTGCCTCAGGCTGGCGAGTAGTTCGTGTTTGGCCTTGAAGTCCAGGCCGTTGATCGGTTCGTCGAGAACGAGAACCTCCGGCTGATGAATCAGGGCACGACCAAGCAGTAAACGCCGGCGTTGTCCATCGGAACATTCCCCAAAGGGGCGCCCTTGCAGATGGCTGAGTCCGAGCTGCTCGAGTTGCTGAAGCGCCTGATCGCGCTGTGGACCTGTGGGCTGTTGGGGACGCCCTAAACCAATTGAGCCAAAGACTCCTGAAAGAACGACATCTTCTGCAGAGACGCTTGGGAGATAGCGGGCTTGAAGCGCGCTCGAGACAAAGCCAATCCGTTGACGCAGCTCCCAGAGGTTGACGGTGCTGTTCCCAAAGAGCCGCAGGGCAGAACCGGGTTTGACCACCGGGTAGAGGCTGCGACTGATCAATTGGATCAAGGCGCTCTTGCCGGCGCCGTTGGGACCCAGCAGCACCGTGGATTCACCGAGCCGCAATGTCAGCGTTAAGTCCTTAAAGACCGGTCTGGAGCCGAGCCAGGCCTCAACGGCCATGGCTTCGAAATAGGGAGTCGCGCTCATCCCAACAGCATCGGCTGTTTTGAGACGGATAGGTTGATGCAATGCACCCCTTCTTCCTGCTGGAGCCCGGTGATGGTTTGGTGCTCTGCGGTGCGAGCGGTCACATCACCCATGTGGATCGATGCGCGCAGCAGCGTTTGGGGCACCAAGCCCAGGAGTGGTGCGGGCAACCCATTCGCGACTGCTGGCCCGAACTGGCCGACCTGGTTGTTCAAGAGCACCGGCGGCTAGCCGAAGGGGCCAGGGACCATGTCCTGGCTCTTCCGCACCCCACCGGTGTGGAATTGGCGACGCGGGTTCGGTTGTTCGCCTCGGACTCTGGCGTTGGAGTCGGTGTCTTGCGGCGCCGGGCCCAGCGCCTGGATGCCGAGCCCGAGGAAACCAACGAAGATGCCTATCGGCGCCTGCTTGAAGGGGTTCTGGACACCGCCCAGGACGCCGTGCTCGTGACCCTGGCTGAACCCATGGATGCCCCTGGTCCGATCAT
Source organism: Synechococcus sp. HW_metabat.21 (assembly GCA_018623875.1). GTDB lineage: Bacteria > Cyanobacteriota > Cyanobacteriia > PCC-6307 > Cyanobiaceae > Vulcanococcus. The sequence goes on along the minus strand of JAAZUZ010000004.1, from coordinate 19,591 downwards.
TGTTTACGCCAACAAATCCCTGTTGGAGCAGACCGGCTACGCCCTGCATGAGGTGTTGGGCCGCAGTCCGCGTTTGTTCCAAGGGCCTGAAACCTCACAAGAGAGCACGGCCGCACTGCGGGCGGCCATGGACCAGTGGAAGTCCGCAACGATGCAGGTCATCAACTACCGGCGTGATCAGTCCACCTGTTGGATTGAGCTCAAGGTCTCACCCCTGTCCGATTCCTCCGGTTGGTTCACCCATTGGGTCTCCGTTCAACGGGATGTCACTGAGCGGGTTCTGCTGAAACGCCAGCTCGCTCAAGAAGCGAGGTCGTTGGCCGACCGCTTGGACAGCAAGCAGGAAGTCACGGGCTTTAACGATGAGCCTTCGCCCTAAGCAGCCGCCACTAGACCGATTGCAGACCTGACACCCGGAACCTGAGCACCGCTTTACGTCTCTTTACAATTGGCCCATCAGGGTTAATCGGTTGCTGTCCCGCGTTGCCATCGATGTCGTGAGCACCGTCTTTGGTGTGCCCCTGAGGCAGCTCGCCCTGGCCTGCAGCTTCGCGCCTGCCTACCTGCCGGTTCCGGCCCTGCGTTGACATCCCCTTGATCGCAGCCATCGTTGCGGCAGCGATTCGCGAGGGAGATGCACAGCCTTCCTTTTCTGGGTGACGAGCGCGTCAAGGTCACCTGCGACATCCGCCGCGTTCATTTGGCTCGTTTGGATGCCCTCAAAGAGCAGTGGGGCTTGCCTTCCCGTGCTGCAGCTTTGCAACGTCTTCTCGATGTTTGTTTCTTGGGTGACATCAGCCTCGATCAGTGCCACTAGGTTGCGCCTGCTGCATCTCCTGGCATGACACTCACCGTCCTCAAGTTCAGCTCCGAGGATTGCGGCACCTGCCACCGGATGAGTCATTACGACAGCAAGGTCGCTGAAGAGTTGGGATGCGCCTTTGTCAGCGTGATGCTGCAGGACACGGAGACCTACCGGAAATACCGCAAGGTTCTGTTGGCGCAGTACCCCAATAAAGAAGGAATGGGCTGGCCGACTTACCTCGTCGTCGAAGACCCAGAAGGCGAGTTCAGCATTAAAGGTGAGATCAAAGGCGGCATGCCGAAGGGGGATTTCAGAACCAAACTCTCGGCACTGCTGCCCAATCTTTGAGATTTCTTCCGGGCCATAACTTGATCACTGGTCCGGTGAACGCTCTAGTGGATTCGATCCGCTGGAGTCATCCGTGACATCACAGCAGCCTCAGGCCTGGATTCATCGCGGTTGTCGTATTGCGCTGTTGGACCAGCCCGAAGCGCGACACTGTTTTGAGATCCGCCACTGCAGCGGTCTCTCCTTGGGGACCTGTTCCTCCCTCGCTCTCGCTCGCGAGCGGATCGATGAGGAGTTGCCCCTGCTGAGACAGCGCCTCGTGGCCGCTGCCTAGCCCTGGCGTCGATGCGAAGCTGGAGTCCTCATCTGGCCGTGCTGTGCCCCAGTCCGTTCTTCTCTGCGGCTACTACGGCGAACACAACATCGGGGATGACGCCTTGCTGCAGGCGTTGCTTGGGGAACTACCCCAGTCCCTCAACCCTGTGGTGACGGCCTTTGACCAGAGCCAAGTACAACGGCTGCATCGCGTTGAGACGGTGCAACGGCGGGACTTAAGGGCGGTCCTTGCTCGGCTGCGCTCTTGTCAAGCGTTGATCTTGGGCGGCGGGAGCCTGTTGCAGGACAGCACGAGCTTCAAAAGCCTGCTCTATTACGGCGCTCTGATCACGGCGGCGCGCCTGCAGGGCAAAGCGGTCGTGCTTTGGGCCCAAGGCTTGGGCCCGTTGAAACGCCGGCGCAGCCGTGCCTTGGTCCGTTTCCTGTTGTCGTTGTCCACGGCCGTCAGTTGGCGTGACCCGGAGTCGGCAACCTTGGCTCGGCATCTGGGATGTGATGGCGAGGATGCCGGCGATGCGGTCTGGCTCCTGCCCCAACAGCAATGGCTGGGCCGCGGAGGCCCGATCGTGGTCTGCTGGCGTCCGACGCCTTTGCTCCAAGGTTCCGCTTGGACTCCCTATCTCGACGCGCTCGATCAGTTGGCAGCCCAGGCCGATCGCGAGGTGCTCTGGCTTCCCTTCCACCGTGAACAGGACCGTTCCCTTCTCGAGCAGTTCCGCAACGAGGGCCTCATCCCCGAAGCGTTATCCAGCCGTAGCCGTCAACTCCAGGCGGAGAACCCAAAGGAGGCGATGGCGGTGTTCCGTTCGTCTGGTTTGGTCCTAGCGATGCGTCTGCACGCCCTGATCCTCGGGGCACTGTCCGGAGCGCCCGTCTCTGCCTTGAGTTATGACCCCAAGGTCAAGGCCTGCGCCGATCAATTGAGCTGCGATTCCTTGGATCTTTCCGCCCAGCCAGCGGCATCCGACTGCCTGCAGCAGTGGAGCCGAGGCCTGGATCAGCCACCGCAGAGCGCAGTGATCGCTTCGATTCGCTCAACCTTGGAGCTGCACCGTCGGGTGTTGACCCGTGCCCTATGCCGCTGAATCTCTGGCTGGCGAGCGCCAGCAGTGCCTGCTTGCTGCTGTTGCTATTGGCCCTTGAGCTGCAACTGGGGCGTGCGCCGCGGCTGAGGGCGAGTGATTCGCATGAACGGCCCGATGGTTGCAGCTGGCTTCGGATCCTTGTACCGGCCTACAACGAACACGACAACATCGCGGACTGCCTCCAGGCGATCGTTGCTGCGGCGCCGGCGGACTGGCCGATTGAGCTCGTCGTCATCGACGATGCTTCGAGCGACGACACCCAAGCCCTCGCCGATGCGGTGCGCGAGGCCTGCCCGCGCACGGATTTGCGTTGGAGAATCGTCCAGGCCGGTCCCCGGCCTAACGGCGAGCGTTGGTCAGGCAAAAACTGGCCCGCCAGCGTCGGCGCGGCCCTGTCCTGGCCCGAGGCTGATCCCTCCAGTCAGTGGCTGCTCTTTTTGGATGCCGATGTGCGCCTGCGGCCAGGGGTGATTGAAGCGGCCCTGCAGGAGGCGTGCTCGCAGCAGAGTGATCTGTTAACCCTTGCTCCCCGCCTGGAGTGCAGTTGTCTGGCGGAGTGGTTGGTGCAACCGATCGTGGCCACGTTGCTGGGCCTTGGTTTCCCGATTCGCCGCAGCAACGATCCGGATGACCCAACGGCGTTTGCCGCAGGTCCGTTCATGCTGTTTCGCCACTCCAGTTATCAAGCCATCGGCGGTCACCGCGGAGTCGCTTCGGAGGTCGTCGAAGACCTCGCCCTTGCGCGCAAGATCAAGCAATCCCAGTTGCACTTGCGTTATTTGCTTGGCGTTGACTTGGTCGATCTGCAGATGTATCGCACCCTGGCAGCCCTCTGGGAAGGCTGGACTAAAAATTGGTTTCTTGGGGTAGATCGCGACGTGTTCAAAGCGGCAGGGAGCGTTGGTGTCGTCCTCCTGCTTTTCGCTGCCCCTTGGCTATCTGCAGCGGTGCTCGTGCTGCAGTGGTCCCTGCTGGGATCCGTGCTGATGCCCACGCTGGTGGCCGTGCTGGCGTCGTTACTCCTTGTCCTGGCGATCCGTCTTTGGAGTGCCTGGCGCTTTGGCACACCGATTCGTTATTGGTGGCTGAGCTGGCTTGGTGCACTACTCATTGCTGCGATTGTTCCAGCCAGTGTTTGGAAGACAACGACCGGGCGCGGTTGGACTTGGCGTGGGCGACAGCTCGAGGGCTGATCAACCGCAATTCGCGATTGCGTAGCCCAGCACACGGCTCGTCGATCACGGCGTGCGGTTCATTGGGACATCGCTTGGCAGTCAATGGCGTCATCCCAAGCTCAAATGTTTGAGCTGATTCCCTACGAGAAGTTCCGCGACACGCCGGCGGTTCGTTTCTTCGACATCACGGTCGCTGACTCCAACGCCCGCGATTTGGTCATCCACAGCGGGCCAGCCGTGAGTCCACCGGATGAGGCCAACACGGGGGCCTGGCAGTTTTATTTGCATCCTCACCAGGAGGACAACCTGCTGGCCCTGTCGGGCGGACGCGTCTTTTATCTGGTCAATTTTGGTTGGAGTTATCCGTATCACATTGTTCGTCTGGACACCGGCGGAGACATCCTGCGGATTCCACCGGGAACGTTTCATCGTTCGATCTCCGATGAGGCGGGTTCCGTGGTCCTCAACCAGGCCATTCGTAAGCCCGGCGCCTGCGTGACCCGTGAATTCCGTGTCTACAACAGCAGGCTGATTCCTCGGCTCTTTGCGACGACCTACCGCAGTGCTCCCCTACCCAAGCTGCACGGAGTCAGCTGGTAATTCCACTAATGACGTGAAGCTGGACTGAGCAGTTCGGCCTCGATCTCCCAGGTCAAGCTGCTCTGCACCCCGCTCGGGCCAGAGAAGGTTCCGCTCACTGCCGCGGTCAAGTCTGATTTGGACGACGTCACCACCGGGATGTAGCGATCATCCACCGCCCCCTGTCCGCTGGCATCAAATCCCCGCCAACCGGCTCCCTGCAGGTAGACCTCCGTCCAGGCATGGAGGTCGTAGCGCTCCGGCTTGGGCTCCACCAGGTGATAGCCGCTGACGAAACGAGCGGGAAGCCCAACACTGCGGCAGCACTCGATCATCAGCATCGCCAAATCACGGCAAGAGCCGATGCGCTCCTTGAGGGTGCGACCTGCCGGCCAGGCGGGACCTTGATGCCGTTGGGTGTACTTCACCCGGTCCTGAATGATTTCGATGAGTTGTTGCAGAAAGCTCAGGCAACTCCCGTCGCTTCCCGTGAGCGCTTCCTGGGCAAGATCGACGGCGGCAGCATCGTGTTGGCCATTCGGTAACCAGCCTTGGAGGTTGCTCATCAAATCCGGATTGAGCCTGCCGATGGCGAGTGGCAACCGCAGCATGCTCTCGTCCAAGCACGCCTCAATTAGGGGTGGCGTGAAGGTTTCCACCTCACTGGTGGCGACCACCTGAAAGGCCTCTGTTTCCTGCAGGAAGCGCGCCCGCGTAATTGTGTCCCCCCCTGCAGCCATGAGCTCATAGAGCTGACTGGGTTCGGGGCTGATCTCCAACTTGAACTCAATCAAGCGCTGGAAGCCATGGGGCCTGGGCCGCAGGCAAAAGCGATGGGGGCCCAGCAGGACGGGTTGGCTGTAGCTGTAGTTGAAACGGTGGATTAAGCGGGCGTGCATGCCAGATCTTGGTCGGAAGCCGTTGTGGATAAAGCGCTCTGGTTCACCGGGATCACCGTGTCGTCCTCCGGGCTGAGGCCTCCGGGGAGAACGAAATAGCGGTCGTGAATCAGCCTGTGGAGCTCGTTCAAGTCCTGCTGCAAACCATCGATGGCTTCATGCAGCCCTCCGGCGATCAGCTTGTCGATTTTGGTGTAACTCCAACGGGCCTGGGTTAGCCCCACCCTGCACTCCAGGTCGTCGGGTGTTCCCGGAGCGGATTCGCGGCCGATTAGCTGGAGGGTCTCGTGGATTCGCTCGAGGCAGTAGCGGACCGAGCGCGGGAAGAGGGGGTTAAGAAGCAGAAAAGCCGCCACCCCCTCTGGCGAGATGTCACGGACATTGGATTGGCGGAACATCTGATAAGCGCCGGCACTGCGCAACAAAGACATCCACTGCAGTTCGTCGAGCACACCACCGACGTCATCGGGACTGGGCAGCAGCAGGAAGTACTTCACATCGAGGATGCGTGTTGTCTTGTCTGCCCGCTCAATCAGCCGGCCAAGCCGGCTGAACTGCCAGGAGAGGTCCCGGCTCAACGTGGCATCCGTGATGCCATAGAAGAGCTGACATCCACGGCGAATTTCCCGCAGCTGCTCCTGGGTTGGTTCCTCCCAGAACCCCTCGTTCTCCACCAGGGTCCAGTAGAGACCGTTGAGGTGCTCCCACATCTCGCTGGTGATCACATCACGGATCTGCCTGGCGTTCTCCCGGGCCATGGCGATGCAGTTGACGATGCTGCTGGGGTTGGCCTCCGCCCGCACCAGGAACTCGACAACCTCGTGGGCTCCACCTGCGGGGTAGACCGCGTCAAAGAGCGTGCGATCTCCATTGGCATCGATGAGGGGTTGCCATGGTTCTGCGCTACCCGGAGGACAGTCCAGGGCCATCGCTTCACTGACCTCCACAAAGCGGGAGATGTTCTCCGCCCGCTCGACATACCGGTTGATCCAATAAAGAGAGTCGGCAACGCGGCTCAGCATTGGCCGTCCTCCACGATCCAGGTGTCCTTGCATCCACCCCCTTGGGAGGAGTTCACCACCAGCGATCCGCGCTTGAGGGCGACGCGGGTCAATCCACCGGGCGTGACCCAGCTGCTTTTGCCACGCAGGATGTAGGGCCTGAGATCCACATGGCAGGGATACAACTCTCCGTCACTCAGCGAGGGGACTGTCGAGAGCTCCAGCGTCGGTTGGGCGATGAAGTTCCTGGGGTTGGCTTGGATCTTGGCGGCGAACAGCTCGATCTCGTCGCTGCTGGCATGGGGGCCGATCAGCATTCCATAGCCTCCGGCTTCAGAGACGGCCTTGACCACGAGTTCTCGGAGATGGGCCAGGACATAGGCCTGATCCTTGGGCCGAGAGCAGAGATAGGTGGGGACGTTCTCAATGACCGGCTCTTCGCCGAGGTAGTAGCGCACCATGTCGGGGACATAGGCGTAAATCAACTTGTCGTCGGCAATGCCGGTGCCGGGGGCATTGGCAATGGCGACACGTCCCTGGGCGTAAACCTCCATCAAGCCGCGAACGCCCAACATTGAATCGCTGCGGAAGACAGCGGGATCGAGGAAGTCGTCATCGATGCGCCGATAGATCACATCGACTGCTTCCAAACCACGCGTTGTCCGCATCCAGACCCTGCCGTCTTCACAGGCCAAATCCCGTCCTTCCACCAGCGGGATGCCCATCTGTTGGGCCAGATAGCTGTGCTCGAAATAAGCACTGTTGAGAACCCCTGGGGTGAGAAGGACCACCCGCGGTGTCTCCGTCCAGGGCGCTAATTCCCGCAGGGTTTTTAGCAGTTGTGATGGATAGCGATCGATCGGCTGCACGACCCGCCCGCTGAAGAGGCTGGGGAACATCCGCTTCATCACCCGCCTGTTCTCGAGGAAGTAGGCGACACCGGAGGGGCAGCGCAGGTTGTCTTCGAGTACGCGCCAGGTGCCCTCCCCGTCACGGATCAGGTCCAGGCCCGAGATCTGGCACCACTTATCTAGAGGCGGTTTGAACCCCTGCAGGACCGGTCTCCAGCCCTGCGAACTTTCGACATCCTCCCGGGGAATGAGTCCGTCCTGAATGATCCGCTGAGGGCCATAGACATCGGCCAAGAACAGATCAATCGCCTCCAAGCGTTGGGCCAGGCCCCGTTCCAGCTGCTCCCACTCCCCTGCGGGAATCAAGCGCGGCAGAGGATCAAACGGAAGAATGCGTTCGCCGACTTGTCCAGCTGAATCGTTCAACCGGAAGGTTGCACCCAAGCGCTTCAGCAGAACGCCAGCGGCCGCATGGTTGCGATTGAGATGATCCAGCCCCAGGGCTCCCAAGGAATGGACCAGTGGCTTGAGCGCCGAACGGGGTCCATCTGCGGCGTTGAAGTATTCGTCGTATCCCTTCTTTGGCCTGTACTCGGTAAACATTGCCGGACCAGAGTTGGGCCGATCATGCAGATCTGTCAGGCACCTCCGGGTTGTGATTGCTACCGATCAAATCACCCTGAAGATGGCCGGTAGCGCTTGCTACGGGTCCGTCTTCATCCAGCCACGGACGTGAGTCGAAGCACCTATGGCAACGGCTGTTTCGCCGCGCCAGCCTCAGCTCGTTCCTCCCGCACACCCATGGCCCAGTCCCCTGTGTTGGTCGATCCCCAAGGTGGAGCCATCTACCAACTGCGTTGCAGTGAGGGCGAACTCTTCCAGGTGTGCTTTGAAGGCCACTGCCTGTTCTGCGACAGCCTCCCGGCTGGGCAGGCCCACCTGCGGCTGATGGAACAGCGACTTCGCCAAGAGTTCGGCTGAGCCTGACGCGCTAGCCGCCTGCCTGGAGTTCCTCCAGACGCTTCAGGATCTCCTGGCTATGGCCCAACGGCCGGACGCCGAGCCAGGTCTCTCGAAGGACCCCCTCTGGGTCAATCAGGAACGTGTGCCGTTGGGAGAAGGGGGGGATCCAGCTGCCGTAGCGCTTGCTGGTTTGGCCGCCAGGATCGGAGAGCAATGGATAGCTGAGGGCTTCACTCCCGCAGAACTCCTTGTGGGAGTCCGTGTCATCGGCGCTGACCCCTACGACCTCGGCGTTGAGGGCATGGAAGCGCTCCAGGTCCCGTTGAAAGCCCTTGGCCTCGATCGTGCAGCCTTCAGTGAAATCGCGCGGATAGAAGTAGAGCACCAGCCACTGACCTTGAAAGTCAGTCAGGCTGCGCTCGGCTTCGATGGCGCCATCGGCGCTCGGAACGACCCCGGGGAGCGTGAATCCCGGTGCCGCCACGTTGAGCTCGGGCAAGGTGCCGCCCATTGAAAAGGCCTGCCGGGGGAGTCCCAGCAGGCCCAAGGTCGCAGCACCCAAAGAGAGGAGCAGATTGCGGCGGTTCAAGGGAATCCTGTGGAACTCCCAGAATTGAAGCTCAGACCTTGGCCAGGTTGATGCCGAGCTGCTTGGCGTAGGCGCCCAGACCCTTCTTCTGGATGGTCTTCAGGGCGCGGGTGGAGACGCGCAGCTTGACGTAACGGTTGCCCTCAGCCCACCACAGACGGCGCTCTTGCAGGTTCACCTGCTGCAGCTTCTTGGTGCGGATGTGGGAGTGCGAGACGGCCATGCCGTTGTTGGCGCGCTTGCCGGTGAGTTGGCAGACCCGGGACATGACCGTCTTCTAAAAACACAACACTGGGCAATATGCCCAAGCGCCCACCATAGCAAGTGGGGTTAGGCCCCAGCGTCCAAGGCGTTGTGCAGGTGAAGGGTCTGGGTCGGGAAGGCGAATTCAATGCCCTCCTCGGCGAAGCGTTGAACAATGTCGAGATTGATCCGTTGCTGAGCCTCCATGGCCTGGATGTAGTCGTTGGAGGGAACGAAATAGACCAGCTCAAAGTCGAGGCTGCTGCTGTTGAACGCCACGAAATGGGCCCGGTCAAAGCGGGCATCCCCGCCCTGCTCAACGATGGCCTTCAGCAGGCTCGGAATGCGCTCAAGAACGTCGTGCTTGGTGTCATAGGTCACCCCCAGGCGATAGATCAGCCGCCTTTGTTGCATCTCTCCGTAGTTCGCAACCACCGAGCTCGTGAGGGCGCTGTTGCTCATCACGATCGCCTCGCCGTTGACGCTGCGGAGTCGGCTAGAGCGCACGCCAACCCGTTCCACCGTGCCCCAGACCTCGCCGACGTTGATGAATTGCCCGGTTTGAAAGGGCTTGTCCAGCAGGATCGTGATGTATTCGAAAAATTCGGAGACCGGCTGCTTCAACGCCAAGCCAGCGCCAATTCCACCGGCGCTGAGGAGAGCCCAAATCGCCGCCATCTGGACGCCGATGTTCTGTAGATAAAGAACGGCGCCCACGCACCAGACCAGGGCGCGCACCATCGGGGCGAGGGCGCGGAGCATGCTCCCCACGGCAGGGTCACCGCTGTGGATCGCGGAGCGTTGCAGTAGACGCAGGCTGATGCGGTTCACGAGCCGCACCAGGAAGACCACCAGGATCAGCTTCGCGATGCTGAAGACCACCCGATCCGCCTCCGGCGGTGTGGGGACGAGCCACCAGGCCCAGCTCGCGCTGACCACCCACCCCAGGATTGGGATCGTTGCGACGATGACCTGAACGATGAAGTCGTCGGTTTCACTCCTCGTCTTCCGGGTCAGGCGACCAAAGACAACCCCAAAGACCCGCGCGATCAACAGTGAGAGCAACCCCCCACCGATCAAGGCCAACAAGGCCGGCAGGAGCGTTGACATCGAGACCATGACCAGCCGTAACCGCCTCAGAGACCTCCACTGTCTCGTGCTGCGTCAAGGCCCTGACAGATCGAGGGGATACCCGTAAGAGTGGGGAAACCCTTTTTTCTGTGTCCGAGTTTTATCTCCTAGCCCTGGATCAGGGAACCAGTAGCTCACGAGCGGTTCTCTTCGATGCCCGCGGTGTGCCGGTCGCCTCCGCCCAGGTGCCTCTCGCGATTCACTACCCCAGTGATGGCTGGGTCGAACAGGACGCTGAAGCGATCTGGCAAAGCCAGCTTGAGGCCATGGCCTTGCTGGAGCAGCGCTTGAGCCCAGAGCAGCGCCAGTCGGTCCGTGCCTGCGGGATCACGAACCAACGGGAGACAACCACGCTCTGGCGCCGCAGCACGGGCGAACCCTTTGGTCCATCCCTGGTCTGGCAGGACCGGCGGACGGCGTCGATTTGTGCGGGCTGGAGAAGCGAGACCTTTGCAGAGTCCTGGCAGCGCCAAACCGGGTTGGTGCTGGATCCCTATTTCAGTGCCAGCAAGATCGCTTGGATGCTCGAGGCCCATCCGGAGGCCGGGCAGGCCTTAGCCGCCGATGACCTCTGCTTTGGCACGGTCGACAGCTGGTTGCTGTGGCAGCTCACCGGCGGAACTCGCCATGCCACCGACATCAGTAATGCCAGTCGGACGTTGTTGCTGGACCTGGAGGAGTTGTCTTGGTTGCCGGAGGCGATCGAGCGCGTCGGATTGAGGGCCGCCGCCCTTCCGGAACTGTTGCCGACCCGCAGTGCCTTTGGCGTGATCGCCGAAGGACTTCCCTTTGCGGGCACTCCCATCACGGCGATGCTTGGCGATCAACAGGCCGCCAGCTATGGCCAGTTCTGCTTTGAACCGGGCCAGGCCAAGTGCACCTACGGCACGGGCGCTTTCCTGGTGGTGAACAGCGGCCTTCGCCCCCAACGGGCTGCAGGGGGGCTATTGAGCACGGTCGGTTGGAGCAATGCCGACGGCAGCACCACCTATTGCATTGAGGGCAGTCTCTTCAACGCGGGGACGGTGATCCAGTGGCTCCGCGATGGCCTGGGGATCATCCGCGAGTCCTCCGAGGTGGATGCGCTGGCCTCCAGGGTTGAGAGCGCGGGTGAATTGATGCTCGTGCCCGCCTTCACCGGCTGGGGATCCCCCCATTGGGATCCCAATGCCCGGGGCTTGCTGATTGGCATGACCCGTGACACCGCTGCCCCGCAGATTGCCCGTGCGGCTCTTGAGGGCATCGCCCTTTCGGTCAGCGGCTTGTTGCGCGGTGCCGCTGAGGCACTCGGCGCTCCTCTGCACACGATTGCCGTTGACGGTGGAGCGGCCGCATCGGCAGTCTTGCTCCAGGCCCAAGCCGACAGTGCCGGCGTGCAGGTGGTGAGGCCTGCGAATCTCGAATCAACGGCCCTCGGGGTGGCCTTGATGGCCGGTGAAGGTGCCGGGGTGCTGAGCGATTTGGGGCCGATTGCCACGGCCACCCGCGCCTCCTCAACCCAGGTCAGTCCCCAGTGCGACGCGGCCGAACGGGAGCGCTTGTGTCGCCGCTGGGACCAGGCGGTTGATCGTTGTTTGCAGTGGCATGGCGATGGATCACTTTGATCTGCTGATCATTGGTGGAGGGAGCAGTGGTGCTGCCCTTGCTTACGAAGCGGTGCGTCGTGGATTGCGGGTTGCGCTGCTCGAGGCGGGTGATCCCGGGCAGGGCACCAGTTCGCGCAGCACGAAGTTGTTGCATGGCGGTGTTCGCTACCTCGAGCTCGCCTTCAAACAGCTGGACGCGGCCCAGCTGAAGTTGGTTCGGGAGGCCCTTTCTGAACGGCAGTACTGGATCGATCAGGCGCCGTTCCTCGCTCAGCCCTTGCGCATTGCGCTGCCCACCCAGGGCCCCATCGAGCAGGCCTATTACCGAATGGGCTTGGGGATGTACGACCTCTTGGCTGGTTCAGCGGGCCTTGATCCCAGTCGCGGCATGGACCGCCAGCAATTGCAGGCGGCCTTACCGGGTTTGGACCCTGAGCGCCATGGGGCAGTGCTCTACAGCGACGGGCAATTCGACGATGCCCGCCTGAACCTGCTGCTATTGCTCACGGCCGAGTCCGCGGGCGCTGTGGTTCAACGGGACTGTGCCGTCATCGATTTTGAGCATGACGGGGGCCAGGTGATCGCCGCGGTCGCACGCGGCTGCGATGGATCCACGACCCGATGGCCGGCCCGTTGCATCGTGAATGCCACGGGCATTCAGGCGGACCGTCTTCGCTCACTGGCCCAGCCCGACTGCAGGGAACGGCTCCTGGTGAGTCGCGGTGTGCACCTGGTCCTGGAGCAGCAGTTGTGTCCAGCGGGCACCGGACTCTTGATTCCCAAGACCAGCGATGGCCGGGTGATGTTCGTGTTGCCTTTCCAGGGGAGAACCCTCGTGGGCACCACGGACTCCCCCTGTGCGGTCGCGGAGGCCACCTCGGTCTCTGCTGCTGAAGAGACCTTCCTCATGGACCATCTCAGGCGCTGGTTCCCGGGCCAGCCCACGTTGACGATCTCGAGTCGGTGGGCGGGCGGCAGGCCCCTGATCCAGCCGGACTCCGAACGCGGCAGCAGCAAGGTGGTGCGCGAACACGAAGTCGAGCGCTTGGACTGCGGCCTGATCAGCCTGCTGGGCGGCAAGTGGACCACCTGCCGGGTCTTAGCCGTGGATGCCCTGAGGGCCGTTGCAGCCCAGCTGAACCAGACCCTGCCTGCACCAGAGCCGCTGCCCTTGCTGGGGGCCGGGTCGAGTCCGGAGCAGACCCTGGCGTCACTGCCGGCGCTGCGGGCGCGGCTCGAACAGTTGACGCCGGCGGGTGCACTGCAGCACCAACAGATCGATCACTTGATTGCCAATTACGGCCTGCATGCTGAGCAGGTGCTCGGGCAGGGCCTGGATCCGTCCGACGCCACACCGCTCAGCGCGGTCGTCCCGGTCTGCCGGGCCGAGTGGCGCTACAACATCCGCTTCGAGTGGGCCAAGACAAGCGCGGACCTGCTCGAACGGCGCAGTCGGATCGCGTTTCTGGATCAGGCTGAAGCCGAACGGCTGACGCCTGCGGCGGAATCGCTGTTGCTAGCGAGTTCCATATCGCCGATTAACCACCAGCCAAAGCCATAGGCCTGCAGGTACACGAACCAGTCGCCTGTTGCTTCGGGGAATTCACAACCCCAAAGCAACTCGCGAATGCGTTCCCCTTCCCAGCGACTGAGATCAATTTCGGTTGAGGCGCCGGTGCCGCTGAGGTTGACCGCGACCAGCACGGTCATGGCCTCGCAGCGCCGAATGAAGCTGACCACGCTTGGGTGATGGCTCGGCAGCAGTTCAAAGTCCCCGTGCCTGAGGGCTGGCAGCAGCTTGCGGCTCACCAACATGTGGCGGTGCCAATTCAAGAGCGAGCCCTTCAGCGATTTCTGGACCTCGACGTTGATCACCCGGTAGTCGTATCCCGGGGCGGTGATCGGTGGGAGCACCAGCAGCGGATCGGGGGCTGATGAGAAGCCGCCGTTGCGGTCGGGGCTCCAGGCCATCGGTGTGCGATTGGGGTCACGGTCCCGCAGCCCAGGCCAGTCCCCCATGCCCAGCTCATCGCCGTAATACAGGCAAGGCATGCCCGGCAAGCTGTAGAGCAAGGCGTGCAGGGCCATGTTGGGCCGTGGATCACCGTTCAGCAGCGGGGCCAGACGGCGATTGATCCCCCAATTGAGCCAGTGGCCATGGGCAGCCGGTAGGCCGTGGCGGACCCAATGAATGACCTCCTCGGGGACGAGATGACCATCGCCGAGCCACAGTTCGTCGTGGTTCCGCAGGGGTAGAGCCCAACCGCGGCCGCAGTCCAGGTTGCTGATCTCCTTGAGAAACCGGTTGAGGCTCTTGGTCTCACCGTGGGCGACGGAGGCGAAGAGATGGGCTGTGAGGGCGAAATTAAAGGCCGCATGCAGTTCCCCGTCTTCGAGGTAGGGCATGGCCTCCTCCACGGGCTGAATCGCTTCCGCCAACAGCAGGATGTCGCGACCAGGATGGTCCGCGCTGAACGCGTCGACCCGTTGCCGCAGGGTTTTCAGGAAGGCATGGGTTTCCGGGAGACCTTCACAGCGGGTGCCCTCCCGTTCGAACAGAAACGGAATCGCATCGAGCCGGAAGCCGTCGATTCCTCGGGCTAACCAAAAGTCGACGACCTGGAGGACAGCCTCTTGAACAGCGGGATTGTCGTAGTTGAGGTCGGGTTGGTGATGCAGGAAACGATGCAGGTAGTACTGCTGCGCAATCGGATCCCAGGACCAGTTGGAGTCCTCAAAGTGGCGGAAGAGGACGGGGGCTTCGCTGTAACCGTCGGGGTCGTCTCTCCAGACGTAGTGATCCCGCTCGGGGCTCCCCCGTTCAGCAAAACGCGCCCGTTGAAACCACGGATGGAGCTGACTGGTGTGGTTCAACACCAGGTCGATCACGACGCGGATGCCGTGGGAATGGGCGGCTTCGACGAACCGATGGAAGGCGTCGAGGTCACCGAGTTCCGGATGGATGTCGGTGAAGTCCGTGATGTCGTATCCGCCATCCCGAAGGGGAGACGGATAGATCGGGGTCATCCAGATGGCATCGACTCCAAGCCAACGCAGGTAGCCGAGCCGTTTGGTGAGACCACCGAAATCACCGATTCCATCGCCATCGGAATCGCTGTAGCAGCGCGGGATGAGTTGATAGATGACCGCCCCGTCCCACCAGGGATGTTGTCCCGGGGCTGGGGGCCAGGGTTGAGTCCTGCTGGCCCCCTCTTGCATCAGAACGAACGGTGACTACCCCTGGGATAGGCCGTTCTGGGGCGACTGTCAGCCCAAGTTCTTAAAAGACGTTGTGTGCCATGCCGTTGAACCACTCGACGTAGGCCGCAGGGCCCCCAGGAACCAGGACATCGAGCTGAAGGGGATCCTCCGGATCGCTCAGCCCCTTCAGCTCCGGATCCAGGAGGCTCGGTCGATCCAGTTCGCCGCCACTGCTGTCGACCAAGACCACCCGGTTCGGCCGCCCAAAGGCCTTGCCGATCTCCTGGAGGAGGGTCAAAAAGCCCCGGTCACTGCCGCCACGACGCCAACGCACCTGGGTGCCCTCCAGGTGACGCTCGGAGGTGATGGTGTCGGCAATCCCGATCAGGGTGGGCATCTGTTCGGGCGCAATCGCGTCTTTGGCCAGGGCCAACAGCCCGGCTGCGGAGCGAGGTGCCGTGCGGACATTGAAGTCATCCCCCAGGGGCGCGTGGCCTGTTCGTCGGGCGATGTGCTGATTAATCAGCACCAACAGTCCTGCCTCTTTGACGGCTCCGCGGAGCATGAATTGAAAGTCGCTGGTGCCGCAGTGCTCAGGGCTGGCCCACTTCAGCTGTTCCTTGCCGTCCCGGCTGCCAAGGTTGGGGGCCAAGTGCAGAAAAAAGGAATCCGCCAGCCCCTGCTGTTGGGCTTGCTCCTCCAGCCCTTCAAGCAGCTGTTGACTGGCCTCCTGCAGTTGGCGTTGCTCCAGGGGCTCCAACTGGAGACCAGCGAAGAGCACGTTCAGATTCAGGGTTGGTGAGAGTTGGTTATCCAGGACCGCCGCCTGGCTGAGCGGCTCGAGGACAGCGCTGCTGCAGCCGGGACGGAGCCGTTCCACCATGGCCTTGACCCCTGCCTTGAGTAGGGCGGGCACGGCCGCAAGAAATGCCAACTCAGCTTCACTGACACCGGGATGGCTGATGGCGCCGTGCTGGCTTTGGGACTGAACGCCGCCCGCCGCCAGTCCAGGCAGGTAGAGCCCCTCTGCGGTCGGGTCACGCTCCGGCCCCAAGGCGCTCTCCACCAGCCGGTTCACACCGCGGCTGCCGCTGTGCTCCCCATTGGTGAGGACGCGGAAGCGGTGGCCAACCCGGCTGACCGCTTCGATGTAGTCCCGTGGCAGCACCCGCGTCAGGGGATCGCGCACCAGGGGCATGCAGACCCCATCGAGGTCCTGGATCAGGAGGATGTTGGAGCTGGCGCCGATCTCCTCCTGCAGCTTCTCGAGGGAGAGACGCGCCATGGAGTTCGCCGCTGATCTGCCGTCCACCCTCCCATGGTCCGTAAGGATGGTGTGAGGCCCAGTTTTGATCTTGCAGAACGGTTTTTTCGAACCCAACCTTGACCCTGAGCGGATCCGAAGTCGGCTGATCGCTCTGGAAGAGGGCAAGGTCGGCTTCTACAGCGTTGGCCTGTATCCGGCTTCGCTGGCCTACAACTGCGCGATGCAAACCGATGGCTCTCGGTTGCTGCTGGCGGCCCGCCCCGGCCGGGACATTCTGGGGGCCTTTAAAAGTGAGGAGCTCTCGGGGATGGACCCTGAGCACCGCGCCACGATGGAGCGGATGGGCGCCCACTCCGAGGCGGGCAAGCCACTCCCCAATGACCTGGGGTATCTGATTCAGCACTGTGAGCTCGTGGTGCTCAGTGCGAACAGCAACCACATTGAGGAGGACCTGCAGGAGGCCCTAAGGCTGCGGGAGGAGCTCGGTCGCGAGCACGTTGTTTTGGCTTGTTTGGCGGGGTCCTTCACCCACGATCCGATCTCCAATGAGGCCTATGTCCTCTGCCAAAAAGCACCCAATCTCGGCTTTTTCACGGGCTTTCACCGCCATGGTGCCCTCCGCAACCCCCTCGACAGCTTTACGGCGAATTTCTGCCATCCCAATGCTCTGACCGCTTTGCTGGGGGCACGGCTTCTGGATCGTCTCTCCCCCAACCTCCAGGTTTCAGCCGGCGTTCACAACATCGAAGGGCAATACATCAAGGCCGCTAAAAACATGGCCTCGATCTTTGCTGGGTTTGGCTACACCTTCCACCGGGAAAACCCCGGTGTGCTGCCAACGCTGTTGACGCTCCTGCTGGAGCAGTGCCTGGATCAGGCCGCCACCGTGTCGATGGCTCGAACGGATCGCCAGCGTCTCTATCACCGTCAGCCGATTGCCCTGACCGAATTGGGTTACGGGGTCCAGCGCATTGAGGCCGCTCTGGTGCGCGATGGCGACATGGAGAAAGTCCGGGACCACACCTTCTCGCAGTTGACGGCGATGGTTGCCGACGTGCGCGGCAGCATGATGCTCCCCACCTCGGGCAGTCCAACCCGCAACTTCCAGGCCGGAGCCGTGCTGGCGAAACGGATGCGCGAGTCCGGGCGCTGTCCGGCCAACGTCGAGGAATTCGAGGCCTGGTGTGACGACGCTGGCCTATCGAAGGGGGGACTGGAGGGACTGCGTTCCTTGCGCTACTGGCCCCAGATCGTGCGTCAGTACGGCATTCCTCTCCACGACGCCTCCTTGATCAATTTGCTCTACATGGCCATCTTTGGCCGCCAGAACTCCAAGCAATCCGCCTTTTCGGTGATGACGGAGAGTCGCCAGTTGAGCAATTACTGCCAGGAGTCCGTCAGGCCGACCCACAGCCGCCGTTACGCCGAGGCTCTACAGAACCTGGATAACCCTGCCGCGGTGGATCTCGTGGTGAGTGCCGTTGTGGCGGACTTGGCGCGCCGGTCCGGGAGTGGTGACAGTTTCGTTGACGATGAGTCGGTGACGAGCGAGGACGTCCCGGCTTATCTGCAAGCGATGAACGTCATCGAAACGGTCTGGGATTAAAGCCCCACTAGCGAATCCGCCGGCCGCTGGCCTGCTCGAAGTGCAGCTCATGCTCACGCGTCCAGCGCAACTGGAGCGGGCCGTCATGGCTTTGCGCCAGAGCAGCGCTTCTGCTTTGGGCATCGGAGAGAACCTTCACGCTGGTGCCTTGCACCCGCCAATGGCTAATGACGCGGTCCCCGAGCCATTCCAGGTGCTCCCGCTGCGCATTCAGGGCTGCCTGCTCAGGCGCCAGTGGTCTGCTGGCCTCCATCACCTCGAGATGTTCGGGACGTAAACCCACCAATGCACCGGGGTGCAGGGGAAGCAGGTTGATCGACGGACTCCCCAGGAAACTGGCGACGAATTGGTTCTGGGGATTTCTGTAGAGCTCAGCGGCTGCCCCCAGCTGTTGCAGCTCTCCGGCCTTCAGCACGGCAATGCGATCCGCAAGGCCCATGGCTTCATGTTGGTCATGGGTCACGTAAACAACGGGTGCTCCAGTGCTCCGAAGGATCCCCCGCAACTCCCCACGCAGGTCCTCCCGGAGCTGGGCATCCAGGTTGCTCATCGGCTCATCCAGCAAAAACAGGGCTGGCTTGCGTAGCAGCGCCCGAGCGAGGGCTACCCGCTGGCGCTGGCCCCCCGAGAGTTCGGCGGGTTTGCGTTCACGGCAGGCCTCCAGTTGCAGTAGGGCGAGGACCCGCTCGACGTCCTCCTCAATCTCGGCTGGCGGGACCCGCCGCAGTTCCAACCCGAGGCTGAGGTTCTTGCGGACGCTGAGGTGCGGATAAAGGGCGTAGCTCTGGAAGACCATGGCCACGTTGCGCTCGGCCGGCGGTCGCCCCGTGATCTCCTTGCCTGCCAGCTCGATGGAGCCACTGCTCGCACGGTCAAGACCGGCGATACAGCGGAGGGTGGTGCTTTTCCCGCAGCCACTGGGGCCCAGTAGCGCCAGGATGTCTCCGGGCGCCACCTCCAGGCTGAGGTTGTCGATCAAGGTTTGCTGCCCAACCCTGCGGCAGAGCTGGCTCAGAACCAGACCGGTGCGAGCAGGACTGGAGGAGGTCATCAAGCTGGAGAAGCGAATCGGGTGGAGTGGCGCTTGGGGTTATCCCTTAATGGCCCCTTGGGTCAGGCCGCTGATGATCTGACGCTGGAAGACCAACATGATCAGCAGCAGGGGTGCGCTGCCAAGAACGGTGGCGGCGGCGAAAGCTCCGTAGGGAACGGTGAAGATTGAGGAGCCGGCAATGCGAGCGATCGCGGGCGCCAGGGTGAGTCGGTCGGCCTGGCTCAACCAGGTCAGGGCAATCGGATATTCGTTCCAGCAGAAGATGAAGATCAGCAGAGCCGCGCTGGAGATGGCTGGGGCCATCAAAGGAAGCAACACCCAGCGCAGACGCTGCCAGAGGGACATGCCTTCCATTAGGGCAGCCTCCTCCAATTCGACGGGGATGTCGCGGAATGCGGCCTGAAGCAAGAGGATGGCCAGGGGTAAGCAGAGGCCGGCGTAGGGAAGGCTCAGTGCGAGCAGGTTGTTGGCGAGATGGAAGTCGCGGGCAACCTCGAGCAACGCCAGGAAGAGCAGGACGGCTGGGAAGGCCGCTGCTGCAGCCACCGCCACGCTGATGTTGCGGGCGCGATGGGCCTGCATCCGGCTGAGGGCATAGGCACAGGGAATCGCGAGCAGCAGGGTCAATGCTGTGCTGCTCAAACCGACAATCCCGCTGTTGAGGAGGTAGGTCAGAAACGGCGGATCACCGTTCAGGAGTTGTTCGTAGTGCTCCAGGGTCCAGCCGCCGCGCCCGCCGCCGGTGAGAACGGCGCTGGGTCGAAAGGAGGTGTAGAGCTGCCAGAGCATTGGGCCGAGGCTCCAGACCAAGAGGAGAAGCCGAGCCATTAGCGCTGTCCTCCTGCGAGGTCCTGACGGCCACCGATCCACCACCAGAGGACTGCTAAAGCGCCACAGAACAGCAGTAATCCGGCAAAGGCACCAAGCATGAC
>JAAZUZ010000205.1 GCA_018623875.1 Synechococcus sp. HW_metabat.21 | reverse complement strand
TCAGCCAGCACCAAACCCATGGCCGCCAGGCCAAAGACCAACAAGGACACGAGGCGGATCAATCCCATGGCTTCCGTCTGCTGGTGAATCCGCAGCATCCTTGATCCGCGTGGACAGCGCATCGGTACTTCCGCTCATCGCCCTTGGGGGCGAACCTGAGCCATGACGGAAGGGTGCCTTGGTAAGCACAGGGAGAACAAAGCCGGACTGGTGACCGGCTTTTTTCATGGCCCATCTGCAGGGGGTGTCAGTCACATCTCCGCACACCTGCGACTGGCACGCCGCCAGCCGAGCGAGATAGTTCAGAGGTGTGAGGAGTGAGGAACTCCATCCGGAGTCGAAACGAGGACAGACGCCCGGATCGTTCCTGACCCCTAGCCCCGCCTTCCGGCGGGGCTTTTTCTTGTCTAGGGCTCGGCGTAAACGCCCCAGGCCGGCCGGGTCTTCAGCCAACCCTGGGCCATCAGCCCTTCCCAGAGCACACGGGCATCGGCGCGGCGCAGGTGATAGCGCTCCTTGAGCAGCGGCAGATGGTCGGGCATGGCCTTGCCCGTGTCCACAAACACCCAGGTTTCGCGCCCCCAGGTGCGCTGGTCCTTGTGGAACCGCACCTGCCAACCGGCCTTGGGGTCCTTGAGCCAGGCCTCCTCCATCACCGCACCGCATCTGCAGTACAGGTGTACTAGATCAGCTGGTCTTTGGCAAGTTGCCCGCCACCAGCCGAGCGAGGCGTTGACGCAACCGCTGCCGAAGGGAGGGCGCCTTCAGCGCCTGGGCATCCAGGCAGGTCGAGCAGAGCACCTGCCCTTGGACACGGCGGTAGTGCTGGGTGGAACGCTCGATGAAGGTTCCGCACCCCCGGCAGGGAAAGATCGGGCTCATCTCCCCATGATCCAGGGCGATCTGGGGCCCCGTCTGCAACATCGGCAGCCAACGGGGCGGAACCCTTCAGGGTCTTTGCAGCCCTTCGCCATGGAGATCAGCGCGGCCGGACTCAACCTGATCAAACGCTTCGAGGGCTGCCGGCTCAAGGCCTACCCCGATCCAGGCAGCCGCGGCGCACCCTGGACGATTGGCTACGGCCACACCGGAGCGGAAGTGGTGCCCGGCCTGGTGATCACGCAGGCGCAGGCCGAAGCGTGGCTGCGGGCGGACTTAGCCCACAGCCAGCGCGCCCTCGAGACCCTGCTGGCCGGCGTAGTTCTGAACCAGGGGCAATGGGAGGCGCTGCTGAGCTTCTGCTTCAACGTCGGCGCGGGGGCCTTGGGGCGCTCGACCCTGCGCCGGCGGTTGCTCGCTGGGGAGCCCGCAGCGCAGGTGATCCGCGAGGAACTGCCCCGCTGGATTCATCCCCTGCCAGGCTTGATCAAGCGCCGAGCGGCCGAGATCCGACACGCGGAACGCCTGACTCCAACGGTCCTGGCGGTGCCCTACTGCTGCCAGAACAACAGCACCACGGCCCATGGCCCGCGGATGTGCTTCAGCTCCAGCTGCGCCATGGCCGTGGACTTCCTGCGGCCTGGGCGCTTCGATCCAGGCCGGCAGATCGACGACCAGTACCTCGAGCTGGTGCTCGGCTATGGCGACAGCACGGAGGCATCCGCCCAACTGCAGGCGATCGCCGCCTGCGGACTGACGGCCGAGTTCCGCCAAGACGGAACCATCGCGGACCTCATCGCTCAACTGGAGCGCGGCATACCCGCCCCAGTCGGCTGGCTGCACCAGGGGCCGGTCGAACAGCCCGCGGGCGTCGGGCACTGGAGTGTCGCCATTGGCTGGGATCCAAGCGAGCGGAGTGTCTTGATGCATGACCCCAACGGGGAAGCCGATCTCGTCGGCGGCGGCTACGTCACAACCGCCATCGGCAGCGGAAAGGCCCAGCGCTATTCCGAGCGCAACTGGGGACGGCGCTGGATGGTGGAGGGGCCCGGCAGCGGCTGGTGGATCGCCTTCAGCAAGCCATGAACTGCGATTTCTGCCAGCAAGCCGGGGAGCTTCAATACCGGATTCGAACGCAGGCGAGCGCTGGCTGGCGTTTCGCCTGCCCAGGCTGTTGGCAACGCCAAAGCCAAGAGCCCGGCTACCAGTACGGCGGCACCCGCAAGGCGAACCGGCGGGAGCGAGACAGGCGCAAACGGCGCGGTTGAAGCGAACCCGCCATTCCTCAGCAGACTGGAGCCACTTCAACAAGGGCTGTTGACCATGGGTTCATCCGGCAACCAACGCGATGTGCGCGAGATGGTCAACGCCCATCTCTTCCCGGTGCTTGGACTCGTCGGCACCGTCTGTGCCGTCTCCGCCGCGATCTCCCTGGCCTCCATCGGCGGTCAGGCCGCCCGCTGGAATCGCTGCTACGACACCGGCGTGACCTATCTGCTGGAGAGCCGTCCGCAGCTCAAGCAGCACGCCAACGCCATCGCCGCGAATTTCTGCAATGGCGGCGCCCCCGTCGGCAAAAAATCCGGCGCCTCCTAACTAACGCTGGCCGTCGGGGCCCTCGTAGGTGAATTCCATCAGGATTGCGGAGAAGAGATTCTTCAACTTCTGAAGCTGCTCCTGTTCCCTTGGATCAGGAGCACCGGCCCAACGTTCGAGATGGAAGCTGACCGACTTCTGCAGCAGTCGAGCCGTATTGATATCGATCGACAGGTCAATCGTTTGGTCGTTCTCTGCTTCCACTGGCCAGCGGGACTCAGGTCGTCAACGTTGCTCAGCCCTTGGCCGATTGAGCCTTGAGGGTTTCAAGAAAGGCCGCGGGCCCACTGGCCACAGGGGGTAGTTCCATCTTGGCCTCACGTCCTTCCAGGGCGGCCTTCAGGGACTCGATCATCATCGTGTTCCCGGAGTTCTCCACGGCCTTGAGGGCTGCCTTCAGACGCGCTTCCCGGGAGGCGCCGGCATCAG
>JAAZUZ010000204.1 GCA_018623875.1 Synechococcus sp. HW_metabat.21 | reverse complement strand
AATCGGGAAGACCCGGGCACCACCAGCCGGGACAACGGCAGAGAGGGTTTTGGTGCTGTTGCTCTGCCCCTTGATCAACTCGATCTGCAGGCTGCCCAGGGCCTGCTCGGCCGCGGCATACCAAAGCTGGCGAAAGGGCTCCGCGGGGATGGCCGCGGCCTGGGGTCCGTTCAACAGATTTAAGGCACTGCCAGAGACGAGCTTCTGCACCACCTCAGGACTCAGCCCCTGGGCCACGAGGCCCTGCTGGCGTCGGTTCCAATCGATGGCTGTCAGCTTGCCCAAGCGGGGGCGTAGCTGCAGAGGCAGCTGCTCCACACGGCTGAGCCAGTCTTCAGCCAGTTCGCTCCAGACCTTGCGCAGGGGCGCATCCGCTTGGCTATCGGAGGGCAGCCGGCCGCCGCGCTCCAGGAAGCTCGCGTCCACCAACTTGAGGAACCAACGCCGATCGACCTGAAGCGCCCGCAAGCGATTCAGGAGCTGCTCGCGCTGGTTGATCTCCGCCGCCGGCAAGCTCGAGCGCAGCCGAAAACTGGGAAGTGCCGTCGGGCCCGTGACCTTGCCCCGACTCAGCAGCAACCAACCCACCGCCGTCCCCACCAGCGCGGCCAGGACGAGGGCAACGACCACCGGCCAAAGCCGACCTTCCGCGTCCTGCTCCTGTTGACGCTTCCGTCTTCGGGACGGAGTCGAATGGCGCAACACCGCTGGCGCCGTGACAACGGGCGTGAACTGTTGAAAGGCGGCGAGGGCAGCGGCGGCAGAGGGGAAACGCAACGCCGGCTGATCGCTGCTTAAGGCCTGCAGCGGACCAATCGAGGCCAAGGCTGCTGGGGCCTGATCCGCAAGCAAGGTTTGGGCCAACTCAGCGATCGCCAGCAGGTCGCGCTGGGGATCCCAAGGGGCTGGCTGCTCCAGCGCCAAAGGGACTGGCAGACCATCCGACGATCGCCGAAGGATCTGAGCCGGTGACCAATCCGCACAGGACAGACGCTGGCTATGCAGCTGGGCCAGCACCGGAAGCAACTGACGCAGCAACACCAAGACCTCCTCCAGCGAAAAGGTCTCGCCGGCATCCAAAAGAGCCTGGAGGGTCTCCCCCTCCTGCCAGGGGCGCGGAAGCCAGAGGGCCTCGCCGGTGTGAATCAAATCGCCGAAGCGAGGCAGCTGGGGATGCAAGACCCCCTGGAGCTGAAGCCAGCGCTTGCTCAGATCTTCCCCTTGCTCCTCCGTCAGATCGCTCAGGGCAGTGAGATGGGTCGGCGCATCGGCAACCGCCTGATCCGAGGCCAACCAGCAGTCGTCCGACAGGGAGCGCTCCAAGCGGTAGCGACCGCCAATCAGCGCTCCCGGCTCCAAACTCGGATCGTCTTCCACCAACGTGGATTAGGCCGCGCGCTCAGGTTGCTCCAGACCTTTGCCCTTGAGCCACTCCCCGTCATAAAGCCGTGACCGATAGCGATCTCCGCTGTCGCAGAGGACCGTGACGATGGTGTGGCCGGGGCCCATGCGACGGGCTGTCTCGACGGCTGCGGCCACATTGATGCCGACGGAGCCGCCCAGGAACAGACCCTCCTGCCAGAGCAGGTCGTAAATCGTCTTCAGCGCATCCTGATCGTGGATCCGGACCGCGTCGTCCACCGGAGCCCCCTCGAGATTCGCGGTCACGCGGCTATTGCCAATGCCCTCGGTGATCGAGTTGCCCTCGCTACTGAGTTCGCCGCTGGTGGCCCAGCTGTAGAGGGCGCTGCCATGGGGGTCAGCCAGGACACAGCGCAGTTGGGGCTTTTGCTCCTTTAAGTAGAGCGCCACACCGGCATAGGTGCCACCGGTACCCGTGGCAGCCACCCAGGCATCCACCTGGCCGCCGGTTTGCTCCCAGATCTCCGGCCCAGTGGTCCGGTAGTGGGCGCGGCGGTTGGCCAGGTTGTCGAACTGATTCGCCCAGACCGCCCCTGGGATCTCTTCGGCGATACGGCCCGAGAGGCGGACGTAGTTGTTGGGGTCCTTGTAGGGAACGGCGGGAACGGTGCGGACCTCAGCGCCCAGGCTGCGCAACAGACCGATCTTCTCCGCGGATTGGGTCTCCGGGATCACGATCACCGCCCGATAACCGCGGGCATTGCAGAGGTGCGTCAGGCCAATCCCGGTGTTGCCCGCCGTGCCCTCGACCACGGTGCCGCCGGGTTTGAGCAAGCCCTGCTCTTCCGCCTCCAGCAAAATCCCGAGGGCCGCCCGGTCCTTGACCGACCCGCCCGGGTTCATGAACTCGGCCTTGCCGAGGATCTCGCAACCGGTCAGGGCGCTCAGGGCGTTCAGACGAATCAGCGGGGTCTGGCCCACCGCACCGACAAAGCCGGATGCAATCCCCGGAGTGCTGGCGCCCATGGCCGTCCTTGCGTTGCAGAGATCGTAGAAGCGTTGATGCAACAGGGTTGGGCTTCTAGGGTCCGCTCAGCAGGAGTCGTTGGGATGGTGTCGACCTCAGCTGCCGCCGTCTTGCCGCGGCTGCAGCAGATCCGCCGTGCCACGGAGGCGTTGATCGAGGGCCTGGAAGCCGAGGACCTCTGCCTGCAGGGGATGGCGGACGCGAGTCCAGCGAAGTGGCATCTGGCCCACACCACCTGGTTTTTTGAGGAGTTCCTGCTGAGCCAGCTGGAGGGCTACACCTGCGCCGATAGCCGCTGGCGCTACCTCTTCAACAGCTATTACGAGGCTGTCGGCGAACGGCACCCCAGGCCAGATCGGGGCCTTTTAAGTCGGCCCTCGATCACCGAGGTGCTGGCCTGGCGCCAGCGGGTCAGTGAGGCCCTGATGGCCGCAATGGATCAACTTCCTGCGGCCCTGGTGGAACTCGGCCTGCAACACGAGCAGCAGCACCAAGAGCTGCTGTTAATGGATCTCCTGGACGGCTT
>JAAZUZ010000203.1 GCA_018623875.1 Synechococcus sp. HW_metabat.21 | reverse complement strand
TCTACGGCTTTGGCTTCTGCCCGCGGCCCGAGGGCGGCGACTACAGCCCAACGGGTGTCTTGCGCCACCTCGATGCTGTGCTCGATGCGGTGCTTGAACGCAGCGGAGTCAAGCGCGTCGGCCTGATTGGGGCATCGATGGGGGGATCGGCGGCCGTGGAGCTGGCCCGCCGGCGCCCCGAGCAGATCGAGCGCCTGCTGCTGCTGGCCCCCGCTGGCCTTACCGGCAAACCGATGCCGGTACCGCCCCTTTTGAATCAGCTGGGAGCGCGCTTTTTGGCACTGCCGGCGATTCGCCGCGGTCTCTGCCGCAGTGCCTTTGCCCAGCCCGACCGCGATGTCGGTCCAGCCGAGCTGGAGATCGCCTCGATCCACCTGCGCTGCCCCAACTGGGCACCAGCCCTGGCGGCTTTTGCCGGCAGTGGCGGTTTTGGGTGCTGCGGGCTGCCGCTGCCCAGCCAGCCGCTTGAGGTGCTCTGGGGGGCCAACGACCGGATCCTGCAGGGCAAACCGAAAGCCGAGGCGGCCGTTCTATTGGGTGAGCGGATCACCGAGCTCAGCGATTGCGGACACCTGCCCCACATCGATCAGCCCGGCACCGTGGTGAGCACCTGGCATGGCTGATCCCGTTCTGCAACTGCTGGCCAGTGGCCTGCAGTTCTGGATTCGCCAGCAATGCGAGTCCGTCGAGCAGCTCGAACTGCAGCTGCACGGCTCCACCCTGGCGCTGCTACGGGGCCGGCTGGAGGGGGTGAGCCTGGTGGCCCGCAAGGCGGTCTTCAGTGCCCTGGAGATCGAGCGGGTGGAACTGCGCAGCGGAGCGATCAGCGTCCAGATGGGCAAGCTGATGAAGGGCCAGTCACTCCAGCTCGAGCAGCCCTTTCCGGTGCAGGGCAGCGCGGAGTTCAGCGGTCCAGGCCTGAGCCGCTCCTTCAGCGGCGCCCACTGGCGCGGTCTGGGGGACCAGATCAGCGAGGCACTGCTGGGTCTGACGCCGCTGCAGGAGTTGACGATCGAGAACGAGCAACTGCTGGTGCGGGCCCAGGGGCGGGAGATGGCCACCCAGCCCCTCGCTGAGGCGGGCTGTGTCGTGCTGCAGCAGTGCGGTGGTCCTCAGCGCTACGCCCTGCCGGGGGACCCCAACATCACGATCGAGCGCGCCGAGTTGCAGTCCGGGCGGCTGCTGGTGAGCGGCACCGCGATGGTGCAGCCCTAGGCCAGGAAGGTCACCAGGGTGAAAAACACCGCCGGGATGAAGAGATAGCTGTCGATGCGATCGAGGATGCCGCCATGGCCGGGCAGGAAATCGCCCGAGTCCTTGACCCCGGCATCGCGCTTCATCATCGATTCGGTCAGATCGCCCACCAGGGCGAAGACCGTGACCATCACCCCGAGCAGGGCGCCAATGGCCCAACCCCAGCTCCAGCCCAACAGCACCCCAAAGAGGGCACCCAGCAGCATTGAGCAGACCAGCCCTCCGAGGGCTCCCTCCACGGTTTTTCCCGGAGAGGTCGGAGAGAGCGGCGTTCGGCCGTAGCGGCGGCCAATCATGTAGCTGCCGATATCGGTGGCCACGATCTGCAGGCAGGCCATCAGCATCAAGACCATTCCCGAGGTCAGCGGCCAAGGCCAGTGCTGCAGGTTGGGGGCCAAGAGCGGATCGGTGAGATCCCGCAGCCGAATCCAATAGCTCGGCAGGTAGCCCAAATAGAAGAGGGCAAAGATCGAGGAGGCGATGTCCGCGATCGTCCCGGTGACGGGCTGCAGCAGCAACCAACCACAGATGATCGCGCCAGCCACCGGCAGGACCGCGGCCGAGAGTTCCGCCGCAAAGCCGACGCCCGCCACATCACCGCCGTGGGCCCACTGGGTGGTGATCAACAGCAGCTGCACCAGCACCAAGGTGGTCTTGCTGGCGGGGCGGATCCCCTTGGCGCGGGCGAGATCGAAATACTCGAGCAGTCCCAAATGGACCATCACCCCAAGCGCGACCGTGAACCACCAGCCCCCCAAACCCACCACCAGCAGGCCAAAGGCACCGGCGGCGTAGCCGCTCAGCAGGCGCTGGGGGGAGGTACGGGTGCGCGGGGGAGGAATCAAGGGCGTTCTGCCGCAATCAAGAACAGCGGTTCGGCGGCCGCCAATCGGGCCTGGCTGCCGCGGCGCTGCATCCGGTGAACCGTGGCTTGCACCACCTGCAGATCGACCGCGGCCAGTTGTCCCAAGGTATCGGTGGCGTCCACCAACCCCTCCAGGCTGGCGGTGCTGATCACCAGGCGACCAGCTGGGACCAGGGCCTCCCAGACCTGATGAAGGACATCCCGCAGCGGACGCCCCACCTCCAGCAGCACCCGATCGGGGCGCGGCGGCAACTGCGCTAAGCCGTCGGGGGCTTCCCCCTGGTGGATGTGGAGGTTCTCGATGCCAAAGCGGCGGCGGTTGCGCTCCAGCAGCTCGATACCGTCGGGATCCCGCTCCAGGGTGTGCACCGCTCCAGCGGGCATCATCCGAGCGATCTCCAGGGCCAGGGCACCGGTGCCGCCGCCCACATCCCAGACCAGGGAGTCGCTCTTGGGCCGCAGGTGGGAAAGCAGCATCACCCGCTGCTCCATTGGCGTGGGGCTAAAGCCAGGGGCATCGGCGAAGGCCGCATCCGGCAACCCCGGCGTGACGAAGTCCCATTGGAAGGAGCTCTGGCCTGCCGCGGGCATGCTCCGCCTCACGCGATCACCACCTTCACCGTATCAGCGATCTGCTGGGGCCAAAGCCGCCGCTGCTCCTGCAACCAGGCGGCACGGGCCCCATCGATGCGCTCGCCGGGAATCAAGAGCGGAATCCCTGGGGGGTAGGGGCAGAGCGGTTCCGCCGCCAGGCGCCCGACGGCCTGATCCAGGGGAACGGCCTCACTGTCGGCCCGCCAGGCC
>JAAZUZ010000202.1 GCA_018623875.1 Synechococcus sp. HW_metabat.21 | reverse complement strand
TAGTTCGCCACGCGCAGAGCCAGCAGCAGGATCACCCCGCCGATGGCCGCCAGAGCCAGCAGGAGTGGCCAGAGCCCTTTCTCGAGGAGCCACGGCAACAGGTTCGTGACCTGCAGCCCAACAAAAACGCCGGCACCCAGCAGCAGAACAACGACGGTCGTTCGACGTTTGGTGGGGGCGTGCTGGTCCACATCCACCCACTAGCCAGGGCCGCGCGTCTTGAACAGTTGCGCGGAGGCCGTTGGCGAATGGCAAGGCTCTGCGCATCCTGCAAACAGGGAACGGCGTGGGGCTGTGGTGGGGATCAATCGACGAGCTGCCTGGCTCGCTCCGTTGCGCTGGTTTCTGCGGCAGAACCTCGCCGTTCAGATCCTCGAGGGACTGGTGGCGGGAATCCTGCTGGGCCGCCTGCTGCCCGCCATGGTTTTGGCGCCGTTGAGCGATTTAGGCAACGGCTTCATTCGGCTCTTCCAGATGCCGGTCTTGCCCTTTTTGAGCATCTCCTTGATCGCCGGCGTGGGGCGCCTGCAGCTCGGCCAGGCCAGTCGCCTGCTCGGGCGTTCGGCCCTGGTCTTGCTGTGTTTCTGGCTGGTGGTGCTGCTGGCGGTGTTGCTGGTTCCCTTGGGCTTCCCCAGCTGGCACGACGCCTCGTTCTTCAAGCCCAGCCTGCTTCAGGCCCCGAAGCCCCTGGATCTCACCGAACTCTTCATCCCGGTGAACCCCTTTGCGGCCTTCGCCGAGACCCAGATCCCGGCGGTGGTGCTGTTTTCCCTGGCCCTCGGGATTGCCCTGATCGCGGTCCCGAGACGTCAACCGTTGATCGACGTCTTTGATCGAATCGCCGAGGCCCTGCTCGGCATCTCCGCCTTTGTGGCCCGTTTCACGCCCTTGGGCGTCTTCGCGATCTTGGCCACGGCGACGGCCTCGATGGAAAGCTCCCAGCTGCCCCGCCTGGCGGTCTATGTGGTGCTGCAGGGGGGGATTGCGCTGTTGCTGGCCGGTCTGTTCTTGCCCCTGGTGATCGCTGGGGTGACACCGATCCCCGTACGTCAACTGCTGCGGAGCTTCCGCACTCCGCTCACGATCGCCTTCGCCACCGCGAACATGCTCGTGGTGCTGCCCCTGTTGGTTGAGCTCTCCAAAACGCTGCTCTACGAAGCCCGCGCCGCCCACGTTGCTCCCGGGGTGAGCGAGCAGGAGCTCAAGGATCAGGTGGATCTCCCGGTGGAGGTGCTCGCACCGCTCGCCCTGGTCTTCCCGGACATGGGCCGGCTGTTGTCGCTGGCCTTTGTGCCCTTCGCGGGCTGGCTGACCGGCAATGCGATCAGCCTCCAGGAGATGCCGGGCTTTTTGATCACGGGTCTGGCCAGCTCCTTTCTTGAGGGGATCTTGGCGATGACCTTCCTGCTCGATCGCATGGGGCTACCCAGCGATTTGGTGCAGCTGTACATCGCCATTGACCAACTGGCGGTGGCCCGCCTCGGCACCCTGCTCGCCTGCATGAGCGTGATCGCCTTGGTGATCATCGGCACGTGGGTCTCGCTCGAGGGCTTTCCCAAGCGCTTTGCACGTCTGATGCCGGCGGCCACCGCCCTGGCTGTTTTTCCTGGCTTTGTGCTCTTGAGCCGCGCCGGCTTTGAACTGCTGCCCAAACCGGGCAACAGCGACCGGGATCAGTTGATGCACCAGGACTTCGCCCTGGCCAAGGGGCCTGCGCCAGTGGTGGCCGGCTGGAGAGCGGTGAATCAGCCGGGCAATTGGCGGGCGATTCGCCGGGCCAACGCAATCCGCTACTGCGTCCATGAGCAGGACTACCCGATGGCCTATCGCAATGCCGATGGCGCCTTGGTGGGAGCCGATGTGGAGATGGGACTGCTCTTCGCCAAGCAGATGGACCTCAAGCCCAGCTTCGTGTTGATCAATCGCATCGGCAAAGACAACGACCCCCGTCCCGATGGCGTGCAGGCTTTGGAGCGGGGCTACTGCGACATGAAGCTCTCCAGTGATGTCATGGCGCCGATGCAGGCGGCCCGCACCCGCTTCACCAATGCTCAGCAGACCTATGGCGTGGCCTTGCTCATCCGTGGTCCAGCCCTCAGCAGCAAGCGGGACTGGAGTGACCTGATGGAGGTCAAGGGCCTGAGGGTTGGCCTCGGCTTTGACGCCCCCTTCCTCGTGCAGCTCGTCAGCGGCTGGTTGCCCCAGGCCCAATTCACCAGCGGCCAGGACACCGCTGAACTGTTGAAGGCGCTCCAGGGGGGGCGCCTCGATGCGGTCTTGGTCACTGCGCAGCAGGGAGCCTCCTGGAATGTGCTGCAACCCAACCTCACCCTGCTGGTGCCCCAGCCGCTCAAGAGCCTGCCGGCGGCGCGGCAGCTGCCCTGGAACAGCAGGGCCTTAGCCGGCGTCTGGAATACCTGGCTGCGCTTTCAGGAGATGGATGGCACCCGAGAGACCGTTTATCGCCACTGGGTGGAAGGTGTGGAGCTGCGCAAACCCAAGGACTGAGCAGGCCCCATGCCAAGCACGGGAAACCGTCGCCGCCAACACACCCCAAATAGCTTCACAAGGCTTTACAGTCTCTACACGTTTCGTAACGACGCCTTCCAATGGCTGACTCCAACACCCGTTTCGGCTTCGTCGCTTTCGCTGAGACCTGGAATGGCCGCCTGGCCATGATGGGCTTCGTGATCGGCCTGGGCACCGAGCTGCTGACCGGCCAGGGCATCCTGACCCAGATCGGCCTCGGCTGATTGCCGCAGCCATCGGCACAACAAAGCCCCCGGCGCCGAGCGCCGGGGGCTTTTTGCTGTCTGGAGCGTGGCGCCCTTTCAGGGCTGCCAGTCGGCGGCCGGGGGCTCCTTGTCGCTGTCCTTCAGGGACGGGAACAGCTCGCGGATGGCCGCCGTCAGGGTTGAGCGGGCGTCC
>JAAZUZ010000055.1 GCA_018623875.1 Synechococcus sp. HW_metabat.21 | reverse complement strand
GTTTTGAGGCCCACACCCGCCATTGCCGCAGCTGTTCCGGCGCCGATCAATGGTTGAAACGTCTGCAACCGATCTGCTGGATCCTGGTGGCCATGGCCGGGCTGATTGCGGCCTGGAGTGGTCCGGGGATCTCTGGAGCCCTCGCGCTGGTAGCGGGCATCGCCCTGGCCCTGGCCGCCTGGCGGATTCGGCGCTGGCGCCACCTGCTGCGCGCCGGGACGGGTTTGCCCCCCCGCAACCGCTAGGGCAAGACAAACGGCACGGGGGACTCAAAGGCCATCCAGCGACCGTCACTGGGGTGAGTGAAGGCCAAGGAGCAGGCGTGCAAATGCAACCGGGCCGCCGGTGTGTCGCCATAGAGCGGGTCGCCCAAGATGGGATGCCCCAAGGCCTGCAGATGCACCCGCAGCTGATGGGAGCGACCGGTCACTGGCTGCAAGGCCAGTCGACTGCAGCCCGAATGCTGCTCCAACAGCTTCCATCCCGTCCGGCAGGGTTTGCCCGCAGGATCGACGCCGTAGAGCGGCGGCCGATGTTGCCGCTTCGCAATGGGGTATGCGATCCAGCCCTGCCCCTCGGCGGGGACACCGGACACGTCGGCCACGTAGCGCTTCTCCACCTGTCGATCGGCAAAAGCAACGCTTAACTGCCGATGGACCGCCGCGGATCGGGCCACGACCATCAGGCCTGAGGTGTCGCGATCGAGGCGATGGACCAGGCGTGCTTCAGGCCACTGGGACTGCACCGCCGTGATGAAGGACGCGGACAACCCAGGACCAAGCCCCGGCTGGGAGAGCAAACCACTGGGCTTCTCGAGCACCAACAGTGCCGGGTCGGCATGCCTCAGCCAAGCGGGATCAAACAACGCAGGCACGAATGCTCGACCCTGGCCAGACTGGCCTTAGTCCTAGCCGGGCCATGGCACTCGATTCGTTCAAACAGGCCCTCGCCGCGTTACTCGAGCCGGCCCCCGAGGATCCACTCGAGCGGGACGAGTACTTCGAGTTGAACACCCTCCCCAGCTACGGCGGCAGCGGCTTTGAGGTGGTGATGTGCGACGAAGAGCACGAGATCTTTGCGGCGATCTACACCGACCGTCTCTTTGAGGAGGGTGAAGAGGGGCAAGATGCCGTCGAAGCCCTGGTGCCTGATTTCCTGCAGGCGGCCTACGGCCTCAGCCCCGAGGAGTGGCAAGCGACCGAACCCTTTGATCTGGGCTGGCGCAGCCGCGAATACCTCTGGTTCATGGAATTCAGCGTGCCGGGACTCAAACCCACCTGCAGCTTCTGAAGCTCAAGCGCTCCACTGGAGCAGCTGTAGCTCACTGGACCGGCGACTGATCAGCACCACCTGCTCCCCATCAAAGGCCACGGGTAGACCCGTGACGCGGCGCAGTTGTTGGCGATCGAGCAAGGCCACACCACAGGTTTCGACCAGCAGTGCTGGCATCAGCCCCGGGGAGCCGCGCATGCCAAACAAATCCAAGGCCTGGCGGACGGCGCGGGAGGAGGTGTCGCTGCCGAGGCGCTCCACCATCTGGGGCCACAGGTGATTCACGGGTTCAAAACCCGAGAGATCGAGGTCGAACAGCTGCATCCACTCACTGTCTGACCGCGGGCTGACCCGGGTCAAGCCCGATTCAGCTGGACGTAATGGGGGGCATACAGAAAGACCCGCTCGCCCAGTCGCACCTGCTGGGCGTCGAGGGCCACCGCTGCACCCGAGAGAAAGTCCACGGCCCGCTGCAGCTGGTTCTCGGGCAACGCGCTCAAGTTGACCACCACCGTGGCCTGGTCCTGCAGGGCTGTGATCGCCTCTCGGACCGCATCAAAACTGGGCGGATGGATCACGATCACCTCCGGGCCCCAGCCCGAAGGGTCCTGCTCAGATCGCGGAAGAAATGGGTCCATCAACGCCTAGGCGCTTCAGCTTTCGGCTTCAGGCTCGTCGGGTTCAACCTCTTCGGGCTGAAAACGCTCCAGCATTTCGGCCGTGGGATGAATCGTCTCGAGGGCGTCTTCGTTGTCGAGGAAGGCCTCAAACGAGCGGAAGCGGCAAATCGTGGGTTGGATCTCGGGATCACTGCAGACCTCTGCCCAGCTGAGGTGCTTCGGGCGGAGCTCCTGGAAATGGGTCAAGGCCTCCTCCAGATCGCCGGCATCGCCACAGTTCTCTCCCTTCCAGAGCAACTCAAAAAAGGTCACAGCGACGGGCGATCAAGTGGGCTGAGCCTACGAAGGACCAACGCACAAAAAAAGCTGGACCACAGCAGTGGCCCAGCTGAACATCAACTACGTGGCGAGAGGATCAGTCCTCTTCGGCTTCAGCGCCTGCGGGGATCAATTTGATCTGCTTACGGCCGAGCTTGATCTCGAATTCGTCGCCGGGCTCCAAACCGAGCAGGGCCGTGTAGGCCTTACCGACGAGAAGGTTGCCGTTGCCCTGAACCGTGGCGACATAGCTGAGCTTGCGACCGCCCTTGCCGGTGCCGCCGCCACCGCCGCCAATGCTCAGGCCCTTGGCCTCCAGCAGTGCCTCATAAAAAGCGGTGAAGTTCAGACGCTCCGAACCATCCTTCTTGTTGCTGACATAACCGCAGGAGCGCACAAGATCAGACTTGCTGACATCACCCAGCTCTTTGACCTTGTTGAGAAGATCAGATCCGGTGAGCATTGAATAGAGATTCGGTTGGCGAAAAGATAGCGAGCCAAACAGCACTCACCCAAGGGGATGGTGTGCATGAAGAGACATTGCACACTCAAGCCACATCAATCGAGCTCCCTAGCGTCAAGCCAGACACAGCCGTTGACCATGATCGTTGGCGAAGTTTTTCTCGAGAGTGTCTCGACCGGCGTGATCACCGCCGAAGAAATCGCCTGGATTACAACCAAGCAAAGTCAGTTCGACCGGCAAGAGGAGGCGATGGCCCTCAAGCTCGGTCGTCTGCTCGATGAGGGCGTAATCCAAATCGGCTGCCGGATGCTGGGGAACCACGCGGCCTCGGCCTAAATCAGCTCGGGATGATTGGGGTCCCCCTTAAAGGGGCCCTCCACCCCTGACGTAATCCAGCCGCCGTAAAAGCCACCAGGCTGCGGACGCACCTGCTCTCCGTCGATCCAGCAGCCATCCATCAGGCCCGGATACAGCGCGATCCAGCCAGCAATCGGAGCAAAGCTGGGGGTGGGGTTGGCGTAGCTCCAGGCCGCCCTCGCGAGGCAGCGATCGCCCAAGGCGATGTCGAAGTAGCTGGCGATCCCCTTCCACTCACAAAAGCTGCGGCCAGCCGCTGGCACCAAGGCGCCTTCCGCGAAGGATGCCGCTGGCAGGTAGTAAGTGGGTGGGTGGAAGGTCTCGAGCACACGAAAACTGGCCTGGGTCTCGGCCAACAGCTGCCCAAAGGCGCGCACCACGATGTGCTGGCTGGAGGCCTGCAGAGCCGGGGGCCGGGGGTACTCGCAAACGCGCTCTGGCATCAGCTCAACCCTCAGCCCGGAATGAAATTGCGCAACTTGCGCGCTTCCTCTCCAGCGCGCTGCTGGAGTTCGGCGTCGCTCAGCTGATCGTCTTCACGCACCATGGCCGCGATCACATCGGACTCCTCCACCTGGAACTGACACTCCGCCGCCCAGCGCAGCAGATCAGAGAGGTCCATCGGTGTCTTCAGCCGTTCCGCCAACTCCGGCTTTGAGCGGGCGTACTGAAGAAAGGCGTCCAACTGCTGAAGCGACACGACCCGATGTTGCACGTGTACCCGGTCTAACGGACCCAGCCCTCGTCAAAGGGCGGATCGCGCAGCAAACTTGCTCCAGAGAGCTGCACCGGCATGGCCACCCCCCTTCCCCAATGGATGCGCCTGCTCGGTGCCGGGCTGACCGGGCTTCTGGCCGTGTTGTTTGTCGTGGTGCTGCAGCAAACCCGAGAGCAGAGTCAACGGCTGCAACAACTGCAGGACAAGGTGCAGACCATCGAGAACGCGAACGACCTGGAGCGCACCAATGCCCTCGAAGAACAGCTCCGCTCAACGGTGGAGCGCCTGCAGGCCCTAGAGGGCATCGAACAGAAGGTCCAAAGCCTGAGCATCCAGGTTCAAACCCTGAGGGATCTGCAACGGAGCCGCTCCTCGCGGTTCCCCTACGACTCCCAGGAACCCAGATTGCGCGCTCTCCCCGCCCTACCCCAACTGCCCTAAACGCAGGGATGACCAGCGCCAGGCGCTTCCAGCAGATCCAGACACCGGTCATCCCCGTGATGGCCCAGCTGATCGCGGCGACCCCCGGGACCCTGTCGCTTGGACAAGGCGTCGCACCCTGGGCGCCGCCAAAGCAGGTGATCGAAGCCATTGGGAGCGCCCTCCACAGCGATCCCGACCTGCACCGCTATGGACCGGTGGCCGGCGACCCGGAACTGCGGGTCGAGCTGCAGCACTGGCTCGAGCAAGAGCATCAGATCGACTGCAGCGGCAGCGAAATCCTGATCACGGCCGGCAGCAACATGGCCTTCCAAGCGGTGGTGCAGGCCCTGTGTGACCCAGGGGATGAAGTCATCCTTCCGGTCCCCTATTACTTCAACCATGAGATGGCCGTCCGCATTGCCGGTGGGAGTCCGGTGGCGGTGGACGCCGGTGTGATCCCTGACCCCGATCGGCTCGAGCAGGCCATCAGCGCACGCACGCGAGCGATCGTCACGGTCTCCCCCAACAACCCCAGCGGAGCCATCGTTCCAAGGCCTGTCCTGGAGGCCATCAATCAGCTCTGCGCCCGCCGCGGCCTGATCCACATCAGCGATGAGGCCTATGCCCTCTTCCACTACGGAGCCGAGCGGCCCTGGAGCCCCGGCGCGGCGAGCGGCAGCGGCGGCCACACCGTCAGCTTGGGCTCCCTCTCCAAAAGCCACGGCATGGCGGGTTATCGCATCGGCTGGGCCGTGGTGCCACCTGGCTTGATGTCCGCGCTGACCAAGGTTCAGGACACGTCCCTGATCGGGCCGCCAAAACTGAACCAATGGGCGGCCCGGGCCGCTTTAGCCGCCGGGGCGACCTGGTGCCACGACAAGATCGCAGGCCTTGCCAAACGGCGGGAGCAGGTTCTCCAAGCCTTCAACGGGCAGCAGCCCGGCCGCCTGCTCTGCCCACCGGACGGCGCCTTCTACGCCTTGGTGCAGGTGGAGTGCCCCCTCAGCGCCGACCAGCTCATGGAGCGGCTAATCCGCGAGCACCGCGTGGCCTTAGCCAGTGGCAGCAGCTTTGGGCTTCAGGGTGCCTGCCTGCGCCTGAGCTACGGGATGCTCAGCGGCGATGACCTGGGCGAGGCCCTGCGGCGGCTCCAAGGCGGGCTGCTCGCCTTGAGCTAATCAGCCTTTGACGGCATCCCCCGTGGCACTGGGGAGGATGAAGCGCTGCAGCCCAACGAACAGCACCAGGACGGGGACGATCGAGACGACCGCACCGGCGGCGACCAGGCGCCAATCCAGGGAAAAACTGCTGGCCAGTTGCTGCAGCCCTAGTGGAAGGGTGTAGAGGGATCGGTCATCCAGGATCACCAGCGGCCAAAGGAAATCACTCCAAGTGCCGATGAACACAAACATCGCCAGGGTGATCAGATCAGCTTTGGCCGCTGGAATCATCACGTTCCACCACTCACCCAGACGGCTGCAACCATCGATCCGTGCTGCTTCCTCCAGCTCGACCGGAACCCCAGCGAAGCTCTGCCGCAGCAGAAAAATGCCGAAGGCCGTGGCCGCCTGGGGAATGATTAAGGCCCACAGGGTGTTGCGCAGCCCCAGCTGCACCATCAGCAGATACAGCGGAATCATCACCACCTGGAAGGGGATCAGGATCGTGGCCACCACCAGGGCCAGCACCAGACCCCGACCTGCGAAGCGCATCCGCGCCAGCGGGTAAGCCGCCAGGGAGCAGAAGAGCAGGTTGGCGACCACCGCGCAGCCGCTGACAATCGTGCTGTTGAGGATGTACCCCCACATGGGGTTGTCCTCAAACAAGCGCAGGTAGGCCTCGAAGCTGGGTTGGCTCGGGAAGAGCGCCGGGGGGCTGGTGAAGATGTCTTCCGCCGGCCCCTTCAAGGAGGTGCTCACCAACCAGAGCAGGGGCACCAGCATCGCCACCGCGATGAGCAGCAAGGCGATTAACTGCAACCCGCGCAAGAGAACGGGTTGGCGACGGCCAGCCATCAAAGACGCGGGCGATCGGCGGGAGTCAAGTCACCCAGGGGTAACGGAGCTTTCTGGGGATGCAAAGGAGAACGCTGGCTGCCTGCCACGAGGCGGTTCAGGGCATTCACGAAGGCCTGGGCGGCCGCCACGACGACGTCGGTGTCGGCGGCATGGCCGGAATAGAGGACCCCATCTGCCCGCAGACGAATCGTGACTTCACCCATGGCATCAATGCCTTCGGTGACGGACTTCACAGAAAACTCCACCAACTCGTTGGGGACGCGGGCCAGTTGATTGAGGGCCTGGCAGACCGCATCCACCGGCCCCGTGCCGATCGCGGCCTCAGTCAGCTCGGCGCCATCGCTGTTCAGGAGCGTGACGGTGGCGGTGGGTTGCAGGCTGGTGCCGGTACTGACCTGCACCAACTTCAAGCTGTAGGTCGCCTCGTCTTGCTGCTGAACCTGCTCGCTGACGATGGCTTCAAGATCGCGGTCGGAAATCTCACGCTTGCGGTCCGCCAACTCCTTGAAACGGGCAAAGGCGTCGTCGAGGTCCTCGCGCTCGAGGTTGTAGCCGAGCTCCTCCAAGCGCGCGCGGAAGGCACTGCGACCGCTGAGCTTGCCCAAGGAGATGCGGTTATCGGCCAGACCGATGGTGCGGGCGTCGATGATTTCGTAGGTCAGGCGGTTCTTGAGAACCCCGTCCTGGTGGATGCCGCTTTCGTGGGCAAAGGCATTGGCACCGACGATCGCCTTGTTGGGCTGCACCGCCATGCCGGTGAGGTTGCTGACAAGGCGAGAGGTTTTGTAGATCTCCTCGGTGCGAATGCCCGTGAGCGGTTCGCTGCTGCTGGCGTCACGGCCCAGGAACGGATTGAAGTAGCTGCGGCGCACATGCATCGCCATCACCAGCTCCTCGAGGGAAGCATTGCCGGCCCGCTCCCCGATCCCGTTGATCGTGCACTCGAGCTGGCGGGCGCCGTTCTTGACGGCCTCGAGGAAGTTGGCGACGGCTAAACCCAGATCGTTATGGCCGTGGACCGAGATGACCGCCTGATCGATGTTGGGGACATGGCGATTGATCCCATCGATCAAGGAACCGAATTCCGACGGCGTGGTGTAGCCGACGGTGTCCGGGATGTTGATCGTGGTGGCCCCGGCAGCAATCGCCGCCTCGATCACCTGATACATGAACTCCGGATCGGAGCGGCCGGCGTCCTCGCAGGAGAACTCGACGTCCTCCACGAGGGAGCGGGCGTAGGCCACCATGTCGCCGGCGATGCTCAGCACCTCAGCGCGGCTCTTGCGGAGCTTGTGCTCGAGGTGAATGTCGCTCGTTGCAATAAAGGTGTGGATGCGGCGATTGGCGGCCGGCGCCACCGCATCGGCGCAGGCCTTGATGTCGCCCTTGGCCGCCCGGGCCAGGCCACAGATCACCGGTCCATCGGCCGTACCCACACTGGCGGCGATGCGCTGCACCGCATTGAAGTCACCGGGACTCGCGAACGGAAAACCCGCCTCGATGATGTCGACGCCAAGCCGGGACAGCTGCTGGGCGATCGCCAGCTTCTCCTCCAGGTTGAGGCTGGCCCCAGGGGACTGCTCCCCATCACGCAGGGTGGTGTCGAAGATCAATACCCGGCCGGGATCGCGGGCCATGGCGGCTACAAGTCGGAGTGGTTATGAGTTAGGCCCACTTTAGTCGGGAGGGCCGGAATGCGGCTCAGCCGCTTCAGTGACCGTCGGTCTTCTCCAATTGGGGCTTGAGGCTGGAGAGGTCGACAAAACGGTCGGCCGCATTGCGCAATTCCCGAGGGACCATCCCCTCGGTGCTCATCAACACCACCTTCAACCCCCGGATCCGCAGCACTTCGAGCAGGCGCTCGAGGTCACGGCTGCCGCTCATCACCCAGACCTCATCGATGCGATGGGCCACCGCCATCAGGTCGATGGCGATCTCCACATCCAGATTGGCGCGGGCAAATTGACGCTGCTCGGAGTCGTGCCCGACTTCCCGCAGAGGTTTGGTGCGGACCGTGAAGCCCAGGCTGGTGAGGGCGTCCCGGAATGGCCGCTGGTCCGTGGCGTCCTTGAGCCCGGTGTACCAGAAGGTGGAACCCAGCTCCACTCCGGGTTGCGCCGTGGCGTACTCCAGCAGCCGGCGGGGATCAAAAAACCAGCCCAGTTTTTGCTGCACGTAAAACATGCTGTGGCCATCCACCGCCAGAGCCAGCTGCATCGGCACCCCTTCGCTAAGTCGAGCCTAGAAGTTGCACCTAAAGTCACCGCACTCTGAGTAGGGGCGTTGGCCGCAGGACCCGCTGACGCTGGCGATCTAGCGCTGGTTCTCCACGCGCACCTGCCCTACGTGCACTCCAGCGCACCCGGCTCCCTGGAGGAGGACTGGTACTTCCAGGCCCTCCTGGAGTGCTACCTGCCGCTGCTGGACACCCTGGAGGCCGCCGCCGCGGACCCCGCGCAGCGGCCGCGACTGACCATGGGTCTTTCGCCAACACTCCTCTCCCTGCTGAGCAACACGCTGCTGAGCCAGCGCTTTCTCCCCTGGCTGGAGGTGCGCGAGGAGCTCCTGCAGCAAGCGCCAGCGGGCCATGAGGCTGCGGCTGCCGACCTCGGCCTCAAGCTCCAACGGGCCAAACAGGCCTGGGTCCAAGCGGGCGGCAACGTGCTGCCCCGCTTTCAGCGGCTGCAGCAGCGCGGGGTGCTCGATCTGCTCACTTGCGGGGCCACCCACGGCTATCTGCCGCTGCTGCGGGATTGCCCGGAAGCCGTTCGCGCGCAGCTGCTGACCGCTGTGCGCGAACACGAGCGTCTGCTCGGCGTACGGCCCCAGGGCATCTGGCTCCCGGAATGCGCCTACTACGAAGGGCTGGATCGGCTGCTGGTCAGCTGTGGCTTGCGCTACGCCATCCTCGACGCCCACGGCCTACTCCATGGACAGCCGCGGCCGCGCTACGGGGTCTACGCACCGATCTGCAGTCCCGGTGGGATGGCCTTCTTCGGGCGGGACAGCGAATCCACCCTGCCCGTTTGGAGCGCCCGGGAGGGCTATCCCGGCGACCCCAGCTACCGGGAATTCCATCGGGATCTGGGCTGGGACCTGCCGCAGGAGGAGCTGCAGACACGCGGGGTCACCAGCCAACGCCCCCTGGGGCTCAAGCTCCATCGCGTCACCGGCAGGCAGTGCAGCCTCGAGGACAAGCAGGCCTACGAGCCCGGGCAGGCCGGGGCGACTGTGAAGCGCGACGCACAACACTTCCTCGCGGGCCGAGCCCAGCAGCTCGAGGACCTCAGCGGCTCCATGGAACGCCGGCCGCTGCTGGTGGCGCCCTTCGATGCCGAGCTCTTTGGCCACTGGTGGTTTGAAGGCCCCCAATTCCTGGCAGAGCTCTTCCGCCAAGCCCCGCGCCAGGGTGTCGGTCTGGCCACCCTGCGGGAGACCCTGAGCCGCGGGGATGTCCTGCAGCTCTGCCAGCCCTCCCCCTCCAGTTGGGGGCAAGGCGGCTATCACACCTATTGGCTCAACGAGAGCAACGCCTGGGTCATCCCCGAGTGGAACCGAGCCTCCCGGGCGATG